>JACCRH010000421.1 GCA_013813675.1 Gemmatimonadales bacterium | reverse complement strand
TCCTTCGTGGTGCTCGGCATGGCGCCGTTCGGAGCCTTTCAGGCGGGCTGGGTCTCCGAGCACTATGGCGCCAGAGTCGCCTTCGCCCTGGGGGGCGTGGCATGCCTGCTGGTGGCGGCCGCGGTGGGCTGGGCGATGAGGGATCGGATGCGGGTGAGTCCGGATGCTCATTCTCATGCGCGCACCGATCCCTCGCTCCGCTCGGGATGACAGGTTACTCGCGCTCCGCCGTTCCGCCGTTCCGCTACCTTTGTCCCATGCTGATCACCATCTCCCGAGAATACGGCGCGGGTGGTTCCGAGGTCGGGTCGCGAGTGGCGCGGGCGCTCGGCTGGCGGGTGGTGGACAACGAGTTGGTGGAGCGGGTGGCTGCCCGTGCCGGCCTGACGCCGGAGGCGGTGGCGCAGCGGGAGGAGCGGGTGCCGACCTTCATCGAGCGGCTGGCGCGAGCCCTGGTGGCGGCCACTCCCGAGCTGGTCGTCCCACCCGAGGCCGGGGGCACCGCCTTCAGCCTGTCGGAGGAGGATCTGGTGCGCGTCACCGAGCTGGTGGTGGAGGAAGTGGCCGCGGAGGGAAAGGTGGTCTTAGTGGGGCGGGCGGCGCCGGCGGTCTTGGCGCGAGAACGGGAGGCCATCCATGTGAAAGTGGTCGCGCCGCGGGAATGGCGGATCCGCGCCGCGGCCGAGCGGCTCGGCGTGCCGCCGGACGAAGCCGCCACCGTCACCGACGAGACCGACAAGATGCGCGCGCGGTATCATCGCCAGTACTACTCGCGCGACTGGAGCGATCCGGTCAGCTATCACATGCTGCTGAACACTGCCGCGCTGGGACTGGACGGCACGGCGGCGGTGATCGTGGAGCGGGCGCGGGCGCTAGGGTGGTGAGGGGCGGTTCCGCCGTTCCGCCGTTGCTCACCCGAAGGACATCCCCCCCTTGCCATACCCCGGCTCCCGGCGCTCCGGCTTGGCGCGGGAGTAACCCAGCTCTTCGGAGCGGCTGATCCGTTTGTGCGCGGCGAGCCCTTCCAGCACCAGCTCGCAGGCGGCCACGGCGCGGGGATGGTCGGACTTCGGCGCCAGACCGACGTCGTTGACCACGTCCAGCAGGCCGGGCACCACGGCAAACCCCTTATAGCAGAGCTCGGAGCGCTCGTCGCCCGGCACCTTGAGCGCACCGCCCTGGTCGAACCAGGCCACGATCCGCGCCAGGTCCGCGCCGCCGGCGCGCTCCTCCAGCACCTTGCCGGCCGCCCGGCGGATCAGCTCGCGCGCGATCGTGTCGCCACCCTGCAGCTCGCCCTCGTACTCCAGCTCGAGCTTCCCGGTGATCGAAGGAACCGCGGCGTAGATATCGCTCACCCGCGGGACCACGCGCGGCTCGCCCGCCGCCATCGAGCGCCGCTCGGCATTGGAGACCGCGTTCTCCAGCACGCTGATCGGCAGCCGCTGGCTGACGCCGGAGCGCTTATCCACCCGCTTGTCCTCCCGCGCCTCGAAGGCCACCCGCTCGATCACCTCGAGCACGAAGTCGGGGACGTCGACCACGACGCCGGCGCGCGAGGTCCAGGCCTCCTGCGCCGTGATCTCCATGCCGAGCTGGACCGTCCGGGGATAGTGGGTGATGATCTCCGAGCCGATGCGGTCTTTGAGCGGGGTAATGATCTTCCCCCGCGCGGTGTAGTCCTCGGGGTTGGCGGTAAAGGCCAGGAGAACGTCGAGCGGCAGCCGGACCGGATAGCCTTTGATCTGGACGTCGCCCTCCTGCATGATGTTGAAGAGTCCCACCTGGACCTTGCCACTGAGGTCGGGCAGCTCATTGATGGCGAAGACGCCCCGGTTCGCCCGGGGAAGCAGGCCGAAGTGCATGGTCAGCTCATCGGAGAGCAGATGGCCGCCACGCGCCGCCTTGATCGGGTCCACGTCTCCGATGAGGTCGGCGATGGTGACGTCGGGCGTGGCGAGCTTCTCCACGTACCGCTGCGCGCGGCCCAGCCAGGCGATCGGGGTCGCGTCCCCGCACTCCGCCAGCAGCTCGCGGGCATATTTCGAGATCGGGGCAAAGGGATCATCGTTCACTTCACTCCCGGCCACCACCGGAATCCGCTCGTCCAGCAGATCGGTCAGGTCACGCAGGATCCTGCTCTTGGCCTGGCCCCGGAGACCGAGCAGAATAAAGTGGTGCCGCGCGAGCAGCGCGTTCACGATGTGCGGGATGATGGTGTCTTCGTAGCCGACGATGCCGGGGAAGAGCGGCGCGTCCGACTCGAGTCGAGTCAGCAGGTTGGCGCGGATCTCGTCCCGCACCGTGCGTCCCCGCAGCGCAGGCTCGGCCCAGCGGCTGTTCTTGAGGTCGCCCAGGCTGCGGGGCTCGGGCAGGTCGGAGCCGGCTCGTCGCTGTATCGGAGATTCGAAAGTCATTATATCCCAACATGTTCTATGGATTATGAGAGCCGTACCCGGCGCGCCGTGGCTTGACAAACCCGCTCTGCCATGTAGCTTCGCCCCCCGTGCAACCGGCGGCCGTGTCGCAGCTTACTCTCTGGCAATTGGTCGGTCACCACCCATCCCGTTAAGGAGTACCCCGATGAAGAAGCTGCTCTTGATGTCCGCGATCCTCGTGCTCGCGGCGTGTGGCGAAAAGCCGGGGGCGGATGCTCCGCCCGCTGAGACCACTGGTGAGATGGCCCCGGCCGACACCGGTATGGGCATGTCGCACGACACCAGCATGATGAAGTCCGACACCACGATGGCTCGGGACACCGCCAGGTAGGCTCCCCTGGCCCTGCCGTCTCGTCGGGCCCCGGGCAGCGCTCGGGGCCCGATGTCTTTCAGTCATCCAGCTCGTCTCCACCGAAGGGCAAGTTGATCACTTTCGCGCCCCTTCCGCCCGCGACCACCTGGGAGCCGGGCTCCACCTCGCGCCGCACCAGGGCGAGGCCGAGCGTGCGTCCATCCACCGTCAGGGTGGAGCGCACGGTGCCGACTTCCTTCTCCCGGACCACCACCGCCCGTCCGCTGGGCGCGCCCGGCTCTCGCCAGGCGAGGCCGCGCAACTCCCGATTGGTATGCCCTCGAAAATGCACCCGGGCCACGGTTTCCTGTCCGGTATAGCAGCCCTTGGTGTACGACACCCCACCGATCTCGTCGTAGCGGACCTCCTGAGGCAGCGTCTTCTCGTCGATCTCCACGCCCAGCGCCGGCCATCCCGCCAGAATCCGCGATGCGTGGAGGTCACGCTCCTCGCCGCGGAACGCGCCCGCGACGAGGAGGCGGCGGACCGCCGCCTCCACCGCCTGTCCGGGCCCCGAAAGCAGTGCCGCGAAGGGCGCCGCTTCAGGCGCGAGCGCCACCACGAGCGGGCCCGCCCCGCCGTCGTGCTCGACCACTCGCCCGGCGGCCTCCGGCGCGCCGATCCCTGACTGCATCAGCGTGTGGAAGCCGTGGGCGCCGAGCACCCAGGCCACGGCCGAATCGCCGGTCAGATCGGCGGCCTTGGCGAGCCGAGGGGGAAGGGCCCGCTGAAAGATCTCGCGGACCGCATCCCGCCCCGAAGCCGGCGCGATCATGGTAAGGGCATCGGCCTGCCGGATCACCCACGAGTCCGCCACGATCATGCCCTTCGGCGTCAGCATGGCGCCGTAGGTCAGGCTTCCGTCGCCGGGATGATCCAGGTCGTTGGTGAAGAGGCCCTGAAGGCAGGTGAGTGCGCCTGATCCGGTGATCCGGAAGACCGCGGGATGATCCACCACCACGCCGGCCCCGCGCCGCACCGTCTCGAGGCGGTCCCGCTCGATGGTCAGGTCCAGGTCGGTCATGACATCCAGGGCAGCTGGTCCGGCGCCCGGCCTACGAAGTCCGGCCATACCGCGTCTCCCGCGGCAAGAGCACCCTCGTCATGCGAGGTGGAGAGCATGGCGCAGCGGAGGCCCGCCGCGCGGGCGGCCGCGAGGCCGGGAAGGGAGTCCTCGACCACGACGCAGCGCCCGGGCGCGAGTCCCAGCGCCTGGCGGGCCCGGTTGAATCCCTGCGGGTCGGGTTTGCACGCGCTCACGTCTTCCGCCGCCACGATCTCGGCGAAGTGGGGCGCGAGCCCGGCAAGCTCGAGCACCAGCGCGATCTCCCGCTTGAGGGCGCCGGAGACGATGGCGAGCTGGTGCCCATCCATGGCGGCGGCCTCCACGAAATCCACCGCGCCGGGGACCAGCCGCATGTCGGCCCGCACCGCCCGCTCGTAGTAATGGTTCTTGCGCTCGATCGCCTCCACCAGCCGCGTCTCCTCCACGGCCTCGCTACCGCGCGCGAAGGTGAAGCGAAAGCACTCGCGGTCGTCGAAGCCGAGATAGTCGCGATAGTAGGTCTCGCGGTCGAGCGGATGGCCGTACTCGGCGAGGGTGGCGATCAGCGCCTCGCAGTGCTGCGGCTCGTCGTCGATGATGACGCCGTTGAAATCGAAGAGGATGCCGGAGGCCATGGGTGAACAGATAGAGGGTCGAGTGGGAAGGGGGAAGGGAGGCTTGACAGGGCGGAAGGCATCAGGGTCGATCAACCCCTCCGCCTGTGTGTCACACAGGCGGGGGATCAATACCCGCGATCCAGCCTTCGGTAACTCTCGTCCAGCAGCTCCACCGGATGCGCGACGGCGATGTCGAGCCCCGCGGCGATGAGGCCCGCCCCGATCTGCATCAGGCAACCGGGGTTCCCGGTGGTCACGATCCCGGGCCTCGGCCTCGCGGCCGCAATCGCCTCGATTTTGGACGACAGGACCGCCCGCGCCATCGCGGGTCGGAGCAGGGAATAGATGCCCGCGCTGCCGCAGCAGTGGTCGGAGTCGGGCAGCAGGCGCAGTTGAAGCAGGGGAATGGCGCGGAGAACCGCCAACGGAGCATCGTGCACCCGCTGGGCGTGCTGCAGATGACAGGGCGCGTCGTACGCGACGTTCAGCTCCAGCGGCGCCCCCGGCCGGGGGCCGGCCATGGCGAGCAGCTCGCTCACGTCACGCACCTTCGCTCCCACCGCCGCTGCCTCCGCGTCATGGTGCAGGAGGTGGCCGTAGTCTTTGAGCAGTGCCCCGCAGCCGGCGCTGTTGGTCACGATGTAATCACCCGAACCGGCCAGCGCGGCGACGTTGGTGCGCGCGAGCGCGGCGGCGGTTTCCCGGTCGCCGGCGTGCTCGTGCAACGCGCCGCAGCAACCTTGTCCCTCGACCTCGAGCACGTCGTAGCCGTTGAATTCGAGCGTGCGCCGGGTCGCGTCATTGACGTGGCGGAAGAGCGTGTCCATGACACAGCCCTTGAACAGGGCGACGGTGGGGCCGCCTTCGCGTTTCGGCCCCTTCGCTTTGCTCAGGGTGACATGCTTCGGCATTGCATCGCGGGTAGCGCCGGTGGCGCCGACCCGAATCTGTTGCCGGCTCGCCGCGAGCATTCCCATGCCGAAACCCGTGCGTCCCGCCCCGGCCATCCAGCGCGGCAATCCCGTCGCTCGCAGCGCGCGCGCCGCGGTGAACAGCGGCCGCCAGAGCGCCTCATGGCGGAACATGCCCAGCACGGCTCGGGCGAGCGGCGGGAGGCCGCGTTCCTCGAAGAGCCGCTCTCGCGCCGCCTCCAGCCCGCGTCCGTAGGCCACCCCCGATGGGCACACCGGCTCGCACCCCCGGCAGCCGAGGCAGGCATCGAGGTGCTGCGCCAGTGCGGCGTCGTCGGCGCCGATCTCGTTCCGCTCCAGCGCGCGCATCAGCACGATGCGCCCCCGCGGGCTGTCGGCCTCGTCTCCGGTCGCGAGGTAAGTGGGGCAGGCAGGAAGGCAGAATCCGCAGTGGACGCAGGGGGCGAGCGGGTCGGAGGGACCGCCGTACCGCCGTTCCGCCGTTGTCACTCCCCTCCCTCCAACGCAACGCTGAGCGAATGACCGGGATCGAAAGTGTCGCGCAGGCGTGCCACCAGCTGGCCCACTCCTTCCCGGTAGGCGCCGAAGTGGCCCAGGGCGTGGCGCACCGGCCAGGGCGCGCGCTCCAGCGTCATCGGGATTTCCCGCGATGCGGCGGCGCGGCGCACCGCTCGGAGGCGTTCCACCGGGGCGTCGCCGGTCCAGCGGATCATTCCCGCTCCAGCGCCGGCGCTCACCAGGCCTTCGTCCAGATCGTGCGCCAGGAGATCGAGGGTCTCGTCGATCCCGTCGCCCAGTACGCCGAGCCGAAGCGTGACCGGGCCGCCGAGGCTGCCGCGGGCCACCAGACTCCAGAACGCGGCGGTGCGGTCGGCCGGCAGTGGCTGCCAGACCAGGTCACCCTGGGTGCTCAACCGGCGCACGTCCGCCTGCACCGCCGCGTCGGTCCCGGCGAACCGCGCCGCGAGCGTCCAGTCGGACTCTCCGGCGAGCGCGGGTGACAGCAGCTCGAGGGTGCCGGGGAGCAGTTGCTCCGCCATGAGCTCCCGGGCCGCGGACGAGAGCGTGTCGCGCGGGCCGCGGGCGATCACCGTGACGTCGGCGCGGGGCAGCGCCCGGAGCCGCAGGTGCACCTCGGCGAGGATCCCGAAGCCGCCGAAGCCACCGACCTGCAGCTTGGTGAGGTCGTAGCCGGCCACGTTCTTCACCACCCGTCCGCCGGCGCGCACCAGGCGCCCGTCGCCGGTCGCCACGGTGCAGCCGAGCACATGGTCGCGCACCGGCCCGAAGCCGTGACGGAGCGGGCCCGACGTGCCGGTGGCGACCACCGACCCGAGACTCCGCTCCGGCCGGCCGGGCGGATCGATCGCCAGCCACATGCCCTCCTCGGCCAGTCGCCGGCGGAGCGCCTCGAGGGGGGTACCGGCCTGCACCGTGGCCACCAGGTCGGCGGGACTCACCGACTGAACCTGGTCGAGTGCCCGGGTGCTGACCGCGAGGTCGGCCGGTGCGTCGGCTGGGAGCCAGGTCCCGTTGCCCTCGACCCGGATCTTCCAGCCCTCGTCGTGCGCCAGCCGGCAGACCAGCGATAAGGCGTCGGCCGATTCCGGGGTGGCCCGCGGAAGGCCGGCGGAGCCGCGCTCGACCCCGGCGGTGCCGAGCAGGGCGCGGAGCCGGCCGAAGATGACGTCGCTCATCGCGCCGCCGGGGTGGCGCGCCACTCGCGGCAGGCGTGCAGTGGCACCACCTTCCCGGGATTGGCGCGCTCGTCGGGATCGAACGCGAGGCGCACCGCGCGCATGGCGGACAGCGTGTCCCCGTCGAAAATGAGGGGCATGTAGTCGATCTTGTCGGAGCCCACCCCATGCTCCCCGGTGATGCTGCCGCCCGCCGCCACGCAGGCCGCCATGATCTCCCGGCAGGCGACCTGCACCCGGTCGGCGAGCTCCGGGTCCCGGCGGTCGAAACTGATGTTGGGGTGCAGGTTCCCATCGCCGGCGTGAAACACATTGCTGATCGCGAGGTGGTGGCGCCCGCGGATCTCCTCGATCCGGTCCATGATGTCCGGCAGGGCGGAGCGGGGCACCACGGCGTCCTGCACCGCGAGGTCCGGGGCGATCCGGCCCATCGCGCCGAAGGCCTTCTTGCGGCCCTGCCACAAGCGCGCCCGGTCGGCGGGGGTAGAGGCGCTCCGCACCTCCCTGGCGCCCCGGGCGCGCAGGATCGTCTCCACCGTCGTCGCTTCGGCCTCGACCGCGTCGGCACCGCCGTCGAGCTCGACCAACAGCACCGCCGCGGCGTCGGTCGGATATCCCGCGGCATAGATGGACGCCTCCACCGCCTCGACGCAGGCCTGGTCCATCATCTCGAGCGCCGCGGGAACGATGCCGGCGCCGATGATCGCCGAGACCGCCTCGCTCGCCCCCCGCACGGTGGAGAAGTCCGCCAGCATCGTGCGAACACTGGAGGGGATCGGCTCCAGCCGCACCACGATCTCGGTGGCGATCCCGAACATCCCCTCGCTTCCCACGAAAAGTCCCACCAGGTCGGGGCCCCACGGCTCGCCCTGGCGCGAGCCCAACCGGATGACGGCCGCGTCGGGCAGCACGACCTCGAGCTCGACCACGTGGTTGGTGGTGACCCCGTACTTGAGGCAGTGGGGGCCGCCGGCGTTCTCGGCGACGTTGCCGCCGACAGTGCAGGCCGCCTGGCTGGAAGGATCGGGGACGTAGTGCAGGCCATGCGGCAGTACCGCCTCGGAGAGGCGCGCGTTGACCACGCCGGGTTGCAGCGTGGCCCGCCTTCGGCGCGGATCCACCTGGAGGATCCGATTCAGTCGGGTGAGGGCGATGAGCACCGCGTCGGGGTCGGCCACCGCGCCACCGGACAGGCCGGTGCCCGCTCCCCGGGCCACGAAGGGCGTGCCGGTGAGGTGCATGAGCCGCACGACCTCGCGGACCTCCGCCGTCGAGCCCGGCATCACCACGACGCCGGGATACGACTCTCGGGTCGGAAGGCCGTCCATGGTGTAGGTGGCCAGCTCGGCCCGGCGGTGGCGCACCCACCGCGGGCCGACGATGCGGCCGAGCGCGTCCACCATTTCCGGCGTCACGGCTCGGTGACCACATCGGGGCGGGCGCCGCCCCGGCCGTTGGTATGGGCGCGCCGGTGAATTCGGAGGGCGGACTCCACGGTCGCGGTGAGGATGGGCACCAGCATGAGCAGCGCTTCGACCCGTTGCGCGGTGGAGCGCTCGACCAGGAGCCGCTGTTTCACGCCCGGATCGCACTCGATCGCCGCGGACACGTGGAAGGAGAGTCCCAGGACGTCGCCGGGGAGGCTGGGATCCTCGGGCTCGACATCGTTGAGCTGGCGCAGCAGCGCGTAGTAGCCGGTGAATACCTCGCGGAGCCGGGCCGCGGTCTCGTCGGGCGGATCGGTTCCCGGTTCCTCTTCGAAGGGTTGCACCAGGGCGACGAAATAGGGGGCGTCCTCCAGCGAGCGAGTCAGCACGAAGCGCTCCGCGCCGAGCACCACGATGTTGGAACGGCCTTCGGGCAGTTCCTGATTCACCCTGATCTCGGCGATGCAGCCCACGGTGCCTGGCTCGGGCAGCCGGTCGTCGCGCCCGGCCGGCGTGATGCCGAAGCGGCGATCGCCCTCGAGGCAATCGGTCAGCATCCGCCGATACCGCGGCTCGAAGATGTGCAGCGGAAGCGGCATGCCGGGAAAAAGGACGACGGAGACAGGGAAGATCGGAAGCCGGAGGGGCATAGGCGGAATCTAGCGAGGGGGTTGGGGGAACGGGGAAGCACTTGAACGGCGGAACGGCGGTAGGGCGGAACGGCGGAACGGCGGAAGGGAGCGATGAGGGAGCGAATGCGACCGAGGGATCTTCTAACCCGGTCTCGATGACCGCAAAGAAGATCCCTCGCTCCGCTCGGGATGACACGTCGTCATCCGCTAGCTATTCTCTCGTTCCGCCGTTCCGCCGTTCCGCCGTTCCGCCGTTCCGCCGTTCCGCCGTTCCCGCTACGCGGCCCCCCAGAACCCCCGGAGCGCCCGCACGTCCGGGCTGTCGCGCAGCTTTTCGAAGGCCCGCTCGCGGATCTGGCGGATGCGCTCGCGGGTGACGCCGAGCAGTGCGCCGATCTTTTCCAGCGTCAGCGCCTCGGACCCTTCCTCCAGGCCGTAGTAGAGCGAGAGGATCTTGCGCTCGCGGGGAGTGAGGTGGCGCTGGAAGAGGCGGTCGATGAATTCACGCTGCAGCCGGCTGTCGGTCATCTCCTCGATCTCGAGCTGGCCGTTGCCCGCCACCCGTTCGCCGAAGGTGCTGGCGCCACGGTCCTGCCGCTCGACCGGGGCGTCGAGCGAAACCTCGGTGGAGGTCATGCGCCGCGCGGAGCGGATGTTGTCCACCGTGTCGTTGAGCGCGATCGCCACTTCCTCGTCGGTCGGCTCCCGTCCCAGCTCCTGGGCCAGAAAGCTCTGCGCCCGCGTCATTCGGACCAGCGCCGAGTTCTGGTTGAGCGGGATCCGCACGCTTCGGGTCTGCTCGGCCAGCGCCTTGAGCACCGCCTGCCGCACCCACCAGACCGCGTAGGAGATGAACTTGACCCCGTGGTCGGGATCGAATTTCCGAACCGCTTTCAGCAGCCCCTCGTTGCCGATCGCCACCAGCTCCGACAGATCGAGGCCGTGCCCCTGGTACTTCTTCACGTACGAGATCACGAAGCGGAGGTTCGCGGTGACCAGCCGCTCCGCCGCCACCTCATCGCCCTCCAGAGCCCGCCGCGCCAACCGCTTTTCCTCGGCGGGGTCGGTGATCATCGGCAGCTTCTGGATGTCGAGGAGGTATTGGTCGAACGAGCCGGACGGGCTGGACCGGAGCAAGGCGCGAGCTTTCCCAGCACGGACGTGGGCCATAACACCCTCGGAGGAGGTTGCACGGACAGCGACGATGGTTTGGGCGACCGAAACGGCTGGAAAGGCAGATGGAATATAGGATTTACGGGACTGCTGGTCAAGCAAAAGTGGATTTCCACATCACAAAACCTTCGTGGACAACCGGTTCGTGACTTTGTCCACTTCGGCTTTCATTTTTCCCCGGCCCACCCCCCGGTGGGTTCTCGTAAACCCCTTGTGCACAACTGCTTATGATATAGCGTGTAGCGCGGCGACGATCGTCGCCTCAGCGGCCTCGGTGGTCCAGTCGGGCCCGGGGCCCATCCTTCCCACCGCGCGAGGCAGCGCAAAGCGGATCCCCCCGCCGCGATTTTTCTTGTCACGACCCATCGCGGCGAGAAGACGGTCCGGCCCCACTGGCTCGGGCACCCGGGTGGGCAGGCCCAGGCGCTCCAGGAGGGCCACTACGCGGGCTCCCGCCTCTGGCGAAGCCACTCCCAGCCCGGTGGCGAGCGCGGTCTCCGCGACCAGGCCGAGCCCGACCGCCTCACCGTGGAGCACCCGATACTGGGTGGCGCGCTCGATGGCATGGGCGACGGTGTGCCCCGCGTTGAGAATCGCGCGCCGCCCGGTCTCGCGCTCGTCCTCGCTCACCACCTGGGCCTTGATCTCGACGCTGCGGCGCACCAGATGCTCGACCGCACCGGCCTCGCGCGCCAGGAGCTGCTCGGCCTGCCGCTCCATCCACTCGAAGTAATCGAGGTCGGCGATCAGCCCGTGCTTGACCGCTTCGGCGAGGCCGGCCCGGTACTCACGGTCCGGCAAGGTGCCGAGGACCCCGGGATCGGCGAGCACCGCGACCGGCGGGTGAAACGCCCCGATGAGATTCTTTCCCTCGGCGGTGTCTACCGCCGTCTTGCCGCCGACCGACGCGTCGAGCATGGCGAGCAGAGAGGTGGGGACCTGCAGATACGGCACCCCGCGCAGGTAGGTCGCGGCGACGAACCCCGCCAGATCGCCGGCGACGCCGCCGCCGAGGGCCACGATTCCGCTGTCGCGGCCGAAGTTCAGGCGGAGCAGTTGATCAGTGAGAAGACTCCAGGTCTCCCGGGTCTTCGACCGCTCGCCCGCGGGGAAGGTGAGCGTTTCGGGCTCCCACCGGCTTCCTCCCAGGCGGCCAGCTTTATACAGCTCGTGCACTGTCCGGTCGGCGATCATGGCGACGCGGCGATCCGGCAGGTGTCTCCCCACCAGCTCCTCCAGCCGTCCGGCCAGCCCGGGCTCGACGTAGACCGGATAGCTGCCCTGGGCGTGGCGGACGGTCACCGTGCTCACCAGGTGACGTCCGGAGATCCCGCACGGTGATTGGCCAGGCGCGCCAGGGTGAAGAGCAGGTCGGAGAGACGGTTGAGATAGACCAGGATCTCGGGCGCCACCGCCTCGTCGTGGGCCAGGTGAACCACACTCCGTTCTGCCCGCCGGCAAACCGTGCGGGCCAGGTGCAGCGCGGATGCTTTGGGAATGCCTCCCGGCAGCACGAAGGCCCGGAGCGGCGGAAGCTCGCGTTCCGCGTCGTCCATCTCCCGCTCGAACGACTGCGCCCGCTGCGGCGGATGGACGGCTTTCGCCTTCGACTTCGCCACGTTCTCCGGCTCGGGCGTCGCGAGCCGTCCTCCGATGGAAAAGAGATCGCGCTGTACCGCTTCCAGGAGCTGGTCGAAGAGGTCAGCCGGCGCGGTCGCGCGCGCGAGCCCGACCGCCGAGTTGAGCTCGTCCACCTCGCCGTATGCCTGGGTCCGTGGGTGGTCTTTCCTCACCCGTCCGCCGCCGAACAGCCCGGTCTCACCGGTGTCGCCGGTCTTAGTGTAGATCTTCAAGGCTGCTCCGAGTTGGCGAGGCGGCGCATGGCGGAATGTACGTTACATTTATACGCTTTGCCCCGACCGGGGCGTCATCTCAGCGGCGGAGTGGCAGTGGTGGACCAGGAGATCAGGGACATCTCGATCATCGGCGGAGGCCCGACCGGACTCTTCGCCGCATTCTACGCGGGCATGCGGGGGGCGTCGGCGCGGATCATCGACGCCCTGCCGGCGCTGGGCGGGCAGCTCATGGCCCTCTACCCGGAGAAGTACATCTTCGACGTGGCGGGGTTTCCCAAGATCCTGGCCAAGGACCTGGTCCGCGACATGGCGGCGCAGGGGCTCCAGTTCGGCGCCACCACGCATCTGGGCGAGATCGTCACCGGGCTCCGCCGGGTGGACGACGAGGGGATCGGGCATTTCGTGCTGGAGACCTCGGAGGGCGACTATCCCTCCCGCACCATCGTCATCGCCGCCGGGATCGGCGCCTTCGAGGCGCGCCGGCTGGGAATCGAGGGCGAGGAGGGATTCGAGGAGAAGGGCCTGTACTTCAAGGTGCTCGACCCCCGGCAGTTCGAGGGGAAGAAGGTGCTGCTGGTCGGCGGCGGTGACTCCGCCTTCGACTGGGCGGTGAATCTGCAGGGCCTGGCCAGCTCGGTCATGCTGATCCACCGGCGGGACGGCTTCCGCGCTCACCAGGCGACCATCAACCAGGTGCAGGAGCTGCACGCCCGGGGCCAGTGCGTGCTGAGGACCTTCTGGGAGGTCAAGACCCTGCACGGGAACGGCCGGGTCGAGGCGGTGACGATCCGGAACAGCAAGACCAAGGAGGAGGAGACTTTCGACGTGGACGCTGTGATCCCCCTGCTCGGCTTCCACTCCGATCTGGGCGCCATCAAGGAGTGGGGTCTCGACACCGAGAAAGCGGACATCAGGGTGGATCAGGTGATGTCCACCAACGTGCCCGGGATCTACGCCGCTGGCGACATCACCAGCTACCCCGGCAAGCTGAAGCTCATCGCCACCGGTGCCTCCGAGGCCTGCATCGCGGTCAACAACGCGGTGCACTACATCAACCCCAAAGCCAAGGTGAATCCCGGGCACTCATCCAACCTGGCCATCTTCGGGCAGAAGGAAGACTGACCGTTCTTCTCCAGGTTCACACCAATTTGGGCCTCAGGAAAAACCTCAGCTCGCCCGCTCCCGCTGCCAGCCGGTCGAGATCGATACCGATGACTCCGCTCTTGGGAAAGTCGATCCGGACGCTCGCGGTGGAATCGCCCAGCAGAAGCGACGCCAGCTCTTCCATCCAGGGTGAATGCCCCACCATCGCGATGATCGCTTCGGGCGGCTGGTTGCCGGCGAAGTCCTGCAGCCGGCTCAGGTCGGGCTCCCCGGCCAGCGGGCCGCAGGGCACTGGCGGCTGTCCCACCCGGGCCCCCTCCACCAGAATTTCCGCGGTCTGAAGCGCGCGAGTCCACGGGCTGGTGAGGACCAGGCTCGGTGCCAGGTCACGCTTGCGGAGGAAGCGGCTGACTTGAGCCTGAACTTTCCGACCCTTCTCGGTCAGCGGGCGGTCGCGGTCGTCGGGCCACTGCGCCGGGTCGCGTTCACCGGCATTGGCGTGGCGGACCAGAAGGAGAAGCATGGGCAGCCGCGTAGGAAAAACCTGAACGGTGAAAAGTAAAAAGTGAAAGGGAAAGGTAAGACATAGCTTTTCTCTTGTCGCCTACCTCCCCTTCGCCATCTCCAGCACGACACTGTCGATCGCCGCGAGCACCGCACGCGATGGCTGCGCGTGATGGTTCACCTCGATGGAGAAGGTGAGCGGCTTTCCGTCGGGCCGCTCGATGTAGCCCGCCAGGGTGTTCACGCCGGCGATGCTTCCGGTCTTCCCGCGCACCCGGCCGGCCAGCGGCGTAGCGGTAAACCGGGTGCGCAGATTGCCGGTGCCGCCGGCCTGCGGCAGCCCAGGCGAGAAAGTGGCGAAGCGTGGATGCCGCCTGATGTAGCGCAGCATCCGGGTGAATGCGTTGGGCGACATCAGGTTCTCGCCGGAGAGGCCGGAGCCGTCCGACAGGTGGAACTCGGTGGAGTCGATCTTCACCGAATCGATCAGGAAACGCCGCTCCACCGCGAGCCCCTCCTTCCACGAGCCACCGGCGCCGAAGCGCCTTCCCAGCTGTTTCAGCAGCATCTCGGCGAAGAGGTTCTGGCTGGTGTTGAGGATGGGAAAGATCCAGTCCCGCATCGGCCGGGAGCGGGTCTCCGCCAGCGCCGGCCGAGCCCGAGCTGCGGCGTAGATCGCGGAGTCGGTGGTCGAACGGGTGGTGCCGGTGACGGCGATCCCCGCATCGGCCAACGCCTGCCGGAGCGCGCGGGCGGCGAAGAGATTGGGATCGGCCACCGCGAACGACTCGGTGCGAGGCGGCCGGTCGAGGGCGACGGTCCCTTCGGCCCAGATCTGGGCCGTACCGGGCTGGCGGAAGAAGCGGTCGCCGATGTCGGTCTCGCCGCCAGGCCCGACCGTGACGGTGCGGTTCTCGAAGGCGACGTCGCCCAGGTCGGGCCACAGGCTGATGAGCGCCGGCGCGCCCACCACGATGCCCGGCTGCCAGACGAAGTCCAGGCTGTTGTCGTTGAAGGCCAGGGCGGAGACCGGCGCCGCGTACCACCAGTTGAGGTCGAACAGTTCCCAGCCGGGGTGGAGCGACGCCGCCTCGAAATAGCTGCCGTCGCCGATCAGATCGCCCTGGATCTGGCGAATGCCGCCCGCCTTGAGCGCGTCGGCCATCAGCCGAAGCCGGGCGAAGGGATCCCGGTCGCACACCCCGGCGATCAGCGTGTCGGTGGCGTAGCACCGCCGGCTGAACGATGGATCACCCCGGCCGTAGAGCACCAGGTCGCCCCGCAGCACGCCCGCGACCACCGGGCCCGCGGCGTAGAGGCTGGTGCGCACGGCGAAGTCGGGCGGCAGCAGCGCGGACGCCACCGCGGTCACGATGAGCTTGGCGTTGCTGGCCGGAGTGAAGAGCCGCCGGTCGTTCCGCCCGTAGAGCACCTTGCCGCCGTGGTCGACGAGCGACACGCCCCAGAGGCTCTTGTCGAATGGGGGGGTGTCGAGGCGTTGGTCGACGCGCTGGGCGAGCGATTGCGCTGAGAGGGCGGGCAGCGCGAGGAGCAGCAGGCAGAGTATCACGGACGTCACCCTGAGCCGAGCGAAGGGGCCCAACGCGAACCTGGCCTCCTTCGCTCCGCTCAGGATGACATCGGTGATGCTCTCTCCGCGATGCCGGCCTCGGCGCGGGCGGGCGAAGCCGGTTGCATTATCCATGTAAGGTGAACAAACTACCGGGCTTACGACATGGCGTCAATTCCACTGGAGTCCCGATGAGGGCAGCCGTCGCGGGCGTCTGCGGGTGGCTCTCGCCGCTGCTCCTGGCGGCGACGCTGCAGGCCCAGGAGCCCGCGCCCGAGCGGGTGGTGCGCGGCCTCTCCTTCGAGGGCAACCGCGCCATCCTGGGCGAGGTCCTCGCCGCCGCCATCAGCACCACCAACTCCAGCTGGTTCGCCCGTTCCGTCCTGGTGCGCTGGCTCGGCCTGGGCGAGAAGCGGTACTTCGACGAGGAGGAGTTCCGGCGCGACGTGATCCGGCTCCATGTGCTGTACCGCCGGACCGGCTTTCCCAACGCACAGATCGACACCACCGTCAGGCGGGAGCCGGAAAACGTCTACGTCACCTTCCGGATACAGGAAGGTGAGCCTATGGTGGTCACCAGCCTCGAGGTGGCCGGGCTGGACTCGCTTCCCGAATGGCTCCGCCGCATCGCGCTGCTCGACCTGCCCCTGCAGGAAGGCGATCCGTTCAACCGCTACCTGATGCAGGCGAGCGCCGACTCGATCGAGCGCCGGCTGCGCGACCGGGGCTATCCCTCGGCCGCGGTCTTCTCCGGTTTCGAGGCCGACCGGACTACGCTGACCGCGCGGGTCACCCTGGAGGTCGACCCCAGCCGGCGTGCGGTGATCGGCGCGGTGGACGTGATCGGCGTGCGCCGGATCGACACCGCACTGGTGCGGGAGCTTCTCGTTGCCCGCCCCGGGCGGCGCTACTCGCAGGACGAGCTGCTGCTGAGCCAGCAGAACCTCTACAAGTCGGATCTCTTCCGCTACGCCACGGTCAACATCGACTCGGCGGGATTCCAACCGGGGGCTGATACCGTGCCCTTGATGGTGCAGGTCAACGAGAGTCGCCGCCGCCGGATCCGCGGCAGCGCGGGCTACGGCACCGAGGACTGCTTCCGCGGCGGAGTGGCCTGGACCTCGCGGAATTTCCTGGGCAGCAATGGCCGGCTGCTCGACCTCACCAGCCGCGTCTCCAAGGTCGGGGTGGGAGACCCCACCGACTGGGGACTGGCGGAGGGGATCTGCAACTCCTCCAAGAAGGACTCCATCGGCTCGTCACTGCTGAACTACAACCTCGGCGCCACGATCCGGCGGCCGGCCTTCCTGAGCGCGACGTCCAACCTTTCCGTGTCGGTGTACACCGAGCGGCGCTCGGAGTTCCGGGTCTTTCTTCGGCGGGAGACCGGCACCACCGTGACCCTGCGGCGGGAGCAGCTCCGCCGGCGGATTCCCCTCTCCCTGGCGTACAACCTCAACTACGGCCGCACCGAGGCCACCGAGGTGAGCTTCTGCGCCTCGTTCAACGCCTGCACACCCGACGTGGTGGACCTGCTGCGCCAGAATCGGGTGCTCGCGACGCTCACCGCCACGGCGACCGTGCCGCGCACCAACAGCCTGATCGATCCCTCCCGCGGCAGCATCAGGTCGCTCGAGGTCGCGGTGAGCTCGCGCTTCCTCGGCTCCGCGGCCTTTCAGCAGTTCACCCGGGTCATCGCCGACGCGGCCTGGTATCGCCCGCTGGCCCGCAACGTGGTGCTGAGCTGGCATGTCCGGGGCGGCGCCATCTTCTCGCCGACGGTGGATGTCGCTTCTGCAAGCGGCAGCTTCATTCCGCCGGAACAGCGCTTCTACGCCGGCGGGCCCAACGACGTGCGGGGGTTCGAGCGCAACGAGCTGGGGCCCGTCGTCTACGTGGTCCCCAAGGGCGAAGTGGACCGCGCAGCCTCGGGCGGCCGAGCCATCGATCCCGACTCCGTGCGGGTGTCGGCCACCGGCGGCAACACCCTGGCCGTCGGTAACGTCGAGCTGCGGGTGCCGTCGCCCGTCTTCGGTGCCCGGCTCCGGCTTGCGGCGTTCGTCGACGCCGGCGGGGCGTGGCAGCGCGGCTCCCGCAGCTCCGCGGCGGTCATCCGAGTGACACCGGGCGCGGGCATCCGGCTCAACACCCCGCTGGGCCCGGCCCGGCTCGACATCGCCTACAACCCGTATCGCCTCCAGGCGGGCCCGCTCTTTCAGTTCGACACCACCGGCGCGCTGGCGCCGGTGGAGGGGCAGGAACGCTTCGTGCTCGACCGGAACGGCCGGTTCACCTTTCACTTCGCCGTGGGGCAGCCATTCTGATGCGGAGGCGCCTGGCGCGGTTCCTGTTCGTCTTCGTCCTCGGATCGGTCGCCGTGCTCCTGGGGGTCGTCACGTCCATAACCCTCACGCCACCGGGCCGCGACCTCCTGGCCCGCACCGTGTCCCGCATGCTGGACCGGGTGATCCTGGGGCACGTGGACGTGGGCTCGATCTCGGGCTCTTTCCTCTACGACCTCGTGCTGGAGGACCTGGTGGTTCGCGATACCAGCGGGGTGCTGCTCGCGGACCTGCCCAGGGTGCGGGTGGGCTACCGGCTGCCGAATCTGATCGCGGGCCAGGTGGTCCTCAGCTCGGTGCAGCTCGAGCGCCCGGTGATCCAGCTGATCAAGCATCGCACCGGGCGGATGAACTTCGAGGAGGTGCTCCGGCTGGGCAAAGGCGCGCCCGGCGGCAAGTCGCCGCTGGTGGACTTCCACAACGTGCGCCTCAACGGCGGCGAGCTCAGGATCGCGCTGCCGTGGAACCCCGACCGCCGTCTCCGGACCCAGGCCGCGAAGGACTCCGCGCTCCGGGCGGAACGGGCCAAGCCCGGCCGAACCATCGAGCAGAGCCCCGAAGGGTTTCGACGGGTGATCCTGCTCTCCGGCCTGACCACCCGGCTCGCCCGGCTCCGGATCGCGACACCGGACCGGAAGCCGTTCACCATCGACCTCGATTCCCTCGCCACCCGGATCAACGACCCGGCCGTCACCCTGCGCGACGCGGCGGGACGGGTGGTGCTGCGGGGCGACAGCGCGATCTTCAGCCTGTCGCGGGGGGCGCTGCCCGACACCCGCTTCTCCGGCGGCGGGGCGGTCACCTGGCCCCGGGACACCATCCTCTACGACTTCCAGGTCATCTCGCCGCAGGTGAACCTGGAGGACCTGCGCTGGGTGTCGCCCGACTTCCCCTCGATGTCGGGAAGCGCCGTGCTGACGGCGCGCTCGCTGAGCGGAACCCGGAACGAGTACGACATCCGCGACCTGCAGCTTCGGGCGGGGCCGCAGCAGGTGAGCGGCGAGCTGGTGGCGGTGACCGACCGGCGCCGGGGGCTGGGAGTCCGGGACATGCGGCTTCAGCTCCGCGATCTCGATCTCGACGCGGTGCGGGCGTATCTCGACACCCTGCCGTTCGACGGCAGCCTCACGGGCGCCGTCTCCGGCTCGGGCTTTCTCGACGCGCTCGATGTCCGCCTCGACTGGGCGTTCGCCGACGCCAGGGTCCCGGGCTCTCCGGTGAGCACCATCGCCGGCGAAGGCGGCGTCGGCGCGCGGCGCGACCAGGGGCTGGTATTCACCGACTTCGAGGTGCGGAGCTCCGACATCGATCTCCGCACCGTCCGCCTCATCGCCCCCGCGGTGATCCTCCAGGGTCGCCTCGCCGCGAACGGCACGCTCGACGGTCTGCTCCGCGACGTGACCTTCCAGGGCACTCTCCGGCACCGCGACGGCGACCGCCCGCCGAGCGTAGCCGTCGGGCTGGTCCATCTCGACACCCGCTTCGATACCCTGGGACTCGCCACCGACGTGGCGCTCGAGCCACTCTCCTTCGAGGGCATCCGCCGCGCGTTCCCCTCGCTGAGGACCCGCGGTGAGGTGCGAGGCAGGTTCCAAAGCGCCGGGACGCTGTCGCGCCTCGAGGTGAACACCGAGCTCAGCGGCGAGATCGGAAACCTGCAGGCCGACGGCTTCGTCACGCTGCTTCCTCCGCGCTGGGGAGCGGAGGAGCTGCTGCTCCGCTTCTCCCGCCTCGACCTCGGCGCCCTCGCGGGGCGCGATTTCACCAGTACCCTGGCGGGCCAGCTGCGGGTGAGCGGGAGCATCGACACCCTCCGCGCGCCGGAGGGGGAGCTGGAGCTGGCGCTCACCCGGAGCCGGGTGCGCGAGTGGACCATCGACAGCGTTTTCGCCCGCGGGCGCAGCCGCGACAGCATCATCCAGGTCGATACCGCCTACGCCGAGTGGCAGGGCGCGGCGGCGTCCGGGGGTGGGCGCCTCGGCTGGGCCGCGCCGCACCGCGGACAGATGGAGTTCACCCTGGTGGCGGACAGCCTGATCGGCTTCGACTCGCTGCTGCTCGCCGTCACCGGGCAGACTCGCGACACCGCGCCCGACATGGTGGCGCTCGGCGGCCGGGCGCGGGGCGCCGTGCGGCTCAGCGGCAGCCTCGACACGCTGGAGGCCACCGGCAATCTCGCGATCGAGGGATTCGCGTTCCAGCAGGCGCGCGCGCCGCGGCTCGCGGGCGAATTCGCCTGGACCGGGGGGGCCCGGCCGCGGCTCACCGCCAGGGCGGTCTCCGATTCGATCGCGGTGGGGAGCTGGAGCTTTACCCGGAACGCCGCCGGGCTGTCGGGGCTCACCGATTCTCTGGGGTGGAGCGTGGGCAGCTCCGCCGGCGGAACGGCGCGGGTCGACGCGGCCGGGCGCTGGCGGGTGCGCGACAGCAGCCACCTCGTCTGGTTCGACAGCCTGCGGGCGGCGCTACCGTCGCACAGCTACCGGCTGCTGGAGCCGGCCATCCTGTCGCTGGGCGGCGCCGCCCCGTCGGTCAGTCCGGTCA
>JACCRH010000406.1 GCA_013813675.1 Gemmatimonadales bacterium | reverse complement strand
TCCTTCTCCGCCTCCACCAGCTCCGCCATCTGGTGGAGAAACCACGGATCGATACCGCTGCGCTCCGCGATGGCGTCCACCGGTGCGCCGAGGACGAGGGCGCGCTTCACCTGGAAGATCCGCTCCGGCGTCGGAGTGCGAAGCGCGACCATGGCCGACTCCAGCGACTCGTCCTCGAGACGGTCGTCGGAAGGCGTGGCGCCGGCCACCCAGCCGGTACGGTCCGCTTCCAGCCCTCGGAGGCCTTTCTGGAATGCCTCCTTGAAGGTCCGGCCGATGGCCATCACCTCGCCTACCGATTTCATCTGGGTGGTGAGGGTAGGATCGGCGGTGGGAAACTTCTCGAAGGCGAACCGCGGAATCTTCACCACCACGTAGTCGAGCACCGGCTCGAACGAAGCGGGAGTGGTGCGGGTGATGTCGTTGGGCAGCTCGTCGAGCCGGTAGCCGACCGCCACTTTGGCTCCGATCCGAGCGATCGGAAAGCCGGTGGCCTTGGAGGCGAGGGCCGACGAGCGGGAAACCCGCGGGTTCATCTCGATCACCAACTGCTCGCCGTTGGCGGGATTCACCGCGAACTGAATGTTGCATCCTCCCGCCGCAACCCCGATCTCCCGGATGATCCGGATCGACGCGTCCCGCATGACCTGATACTCCCGGTCGGTCAGGGTCATCGCGGGCGCCACGGTGATCGAGTCGCCGGTGTGGACCCCCATGGGGTCGAGATTTTCGATCGAGCAGACGATCACCACGTTGTCGGCGCCGTCGCGCATTACCTCGAGCTCGTACTCCTTCCAGCCGATGACGCTGCGCTCGACCAGGACGGAGTGCACCGGAGAGAGCTCCAGCGCACGCAGCAGCATCGCCTCGAAGTCCTCGAGGTTGTAGGCGATCCCGCCGCCGGTCCCCCCCAGAGTGAACGACGGCCTGAGGATGGCCGGGTACCCGATCTCCTCGACGACCGACAGCCCGTCGCTGATGCTCCGCACGGTGCGTCCCTGGGGCGTGGCGAGCCCGATCCGGATCATCGCCGCGGCGAACTCCTCGCGATCTTCGGCGGTGCGGATGGCGCGCTCGTTCGCGCCGATCAGCTCGACCCCGAAGCGGGCCAGCGTGCCGTCGCGCTGCAGCGCCATGGCCACGTTGAGCGCGGTCTGGCCACCCATCGTCGGCAGCAAGGCGTCGGGCCGCTCCCGTTCGATCACCTTCGCGACCCACTCGGGCGTGACCGGCTCGATGTAAGTCCGGTCGGCCAGCTCTGGGTCGGTCATGATCGTGGCGGGATTGGAGTTCACCAGGACCACCCGGTAGCCTTCCTCTTTCAATGCGCGCACCGCCTGGGTGCCAGAGTAGTCGAACTCGGCTCCCTGCCCGATCACGATGGGGCCGGAGCCGATGAGGAGAATCGTTTCCAGGTCAGTCCGCTTCGGCATTCACCAGTCCCCGCAGAGTCTGCTCCAGTGAGCGTGAAGGCGCCCATCCCGTGGCGCGCCGCAACTTGGCCGGGTCGCCCACCAGGTGCGGAATATCGCTCGCGCGGGCCAGCGACGGATCTGCTTCGGCCGACACCCGCACACCGATCAGTTTGGCAAGCTGATCGAAGAGCTCGCCCACCGAGCTCCCTTCGCCACGGGCGACATTGTAGATCTCGCCCGGCTTGCCGTCGCGAAGGAGGAGAACGTACGCCTCCACGACATCGCGTACGTCGAGCAGGTCACGGATCGGCTCCAGATTGCCGCTGGGGACGGTGCGGGCGCCCGTGGCCTTTGCCTCCCGAATCCGCTCCACGAAAGCCGGCAGCACGAACCGGGTCTTCTGCCCGGGCCCAGTGTGACTGAACGGCCTGGCGATCACCGCCGGCAACCCGGTCCGGCGCCAGACCTCGAGCACGGCCAGCTCCGCCCCCGCTTTGCTCGCCGCATAGGGCGAGGCCGGTGCGATGGGGTCGGTCTCGCGTCGAGGCACGGTGCCGCCTGATCCGTAGACTTCGCCGCTGGAGATGAGCAGCAGGCGGGCATCGCCCTGGCCCTCCTCCCGGCGCCGAGCCAGGGCCTCGGCCAGCCGGGCCGTGCCCGCTGCGTTCACCGTCCAGGCCTGGCCGGGATCGGCGGCCGCCTCGCGATTAGACGCCACGGCGGCCAGATGCACCACCGCCTCCGGTCCGAACGTCAGCGCGGCGCGCACCGATGCGTCGTCGGTGAGCTCCAGCGGCAGCACCACGATGTCTGGGCTGCCCCACGGTACCGGCGAACCACCCGGCCGGCAGGCCGCGGCGACATGATGCCCATCAGCCGCCAGACGCCGAACCAGGTGCCGGCCGACGAAGCCATCGGCGCCGGTGACGAGCACCTTCACCGCCGCGCCGCCGCCGAGAGTCGGGTCAGATCGGCGTCCACCATCATGGCCACGAGCTCGGTAAAGGTCACCTTGGTTTTCCAGCCGAGCTCGCGGCGCGCCTTGGTGGGATCGGCGAGGAGAAGATCCACTTCCGCGGGCCGGTGAAAGCGCGGGTCGCTCACCACGTATTTCCGGTAATCCAATCCCACGTGGCTGAAGGCCAGCTCCACCAGATCGCGGACGCTGTGGGTCTCGCCGGTGCCGATCACGTAGTCGCGAGCCTCGGGCTGTTGCAGCATCAGCCACATCGCCTCGACGTAGTCGCCGGTGAAGCCCCAGTCCCGCCGGGATTCCAGATTGCCGAGCCGGAGGTCGTTAGCCAGGCCGAGCTTGATGCGCGCCACGCCGTCGGTAACCTTGCGAGTCACGAACTCGATGCCGCGGCGGGGGGATTCGTGGTTGAAGAGAATCCCGCTCACGGCGAACAGATCGTACGACTCCCGGTAGTTGACCGTGATCCAATGGCCGTAAACCTTGGCCACGCCGTAGGGGGAGCGGGGGTAGAACGGTGTCGTCTCGGTCTGTGGGGTCTGGGTGACCTTGCCGAACATCTCCGACGAGCTCGCCTGGTAGAATCGGGCGGTGGGATGCACCAGGCGGACCGCCTCGAGAATGCGGGTCACGCCGAGCGCGGTGAACTCTCCGGTGAGCACCGGCTGGCTCCACGAGGTCGGCACGAAGGACTGGGCCGCGAGGTTGTAGACCTCGTCAGGCCTGCTCTCCTGCAGCACGACGGTGAGGGAGTGCTGGTCGAGCAGGTCGGCCGCCACGATTTCGATCCGGTCCAGCAGGTGGTCGATGCGCTCGTAGCTGTGGTGGCTGGTTCGGCGGACCATCCCCACCACCTCGTAGCCTTTGTCGAGCAGAAACTCGGCCAGGTAGGATCCGTCCTGGCCGGTGACGCCAGTGATGAGCGCCTTAGGCATGGGCGGGGAGTGCGTTAGGTTGTCTCATGCTGCTCGCCTGGTTAAATTTAGAGGTTCCGACGCAGCACAACGACAACGTGAAGGATGGAGCTTATGGCGCGGGTGTGCACCGTGTGCGGCAAGGGGCCGGTCACCGGCAACAACGTCAGTCACGCGAACAACCGGACCAAGCGCCGCTGGTACCCGAACCTGCAGACGGTTCGCGTTCTGGTGGAAGGGGCACCGAGACGCGTGCGGGTGTGCACCCAGTGCCTGAAGAGTAACCGGGTGGCGAAAGCGCCCCGGACGCCGCAGCCCGTCGCCTGAAATCGACGCGGGGCGCGCAAGAAAAAGGGGACCCGAGAGGGTCCCCTTCGTGGTATAGGCGGCTGGGGAAGCGGCCGTCACTCGGCAAGCAGCTCGATCCGCGCGATGTCCGCGCCGTCGCCCGGCCGGTGGCCCAGCTTGAGGATGCGGGTATAGCCACCGGGCCGCGCGGCGAAGCGGGGACCGATCTCGCTGAAGAGCTTGCCCAGGGTGTCGCGGTCCTTGATCCGTCGCTCGACCAGGCGGCGGGCGTGGAGGTCGCCGCGGCGGGCGAGGGTGATCAGCTTCTCGGCGAACGGCCGGAGCTCCTTGGCCTTGGCCTCGGTGGTCACCACCCGGCCGTGCTCGAACAGGCTCGACGCCATGTTGTTGAGCAACGCCCGCTTGTGGCTGGAGGTGCGGGAGAGCTGGCGCCCCTTGGCGCGGTGGCGCATCAGACCTCTCCGGTACCGGCGGAGGGCTGGGCCATCGGCGCCACGCCCGGCCGCAGGATTCGGAGCTCGCCGTCGGTCTCCTCGAAGCCCATGCCGAAGTTGAGCCCTTCTCGCTGCAGCAGCTCGGCGATCTCCGTGAGCGCCTTCTCTCCGACGTTCTTGACCTTCAGCAGATCGTCTTCGGAGAATTCGACCAGGTCCTTCAGGGTGCGGATGTTCGAGTTCTTGAGCGAGTTGAGCGAGCGGACCGAGAGACCGAAGTCGTCGATCGGCCGGCTGAGGCGCTGCCGGAGGTTGGCGCCGCCCGAGGCGGAGGGCGCGGCCCCGGCGTCACGCATGGTGGGCACCTTGCCGAAGTCCACGAAATACTGGAAGTGGACCTGGGAGAGCGCGGCGGCGTAGGCGATCGCGTCTTCCGGCGTGATGGTGCCGTTGGTCTCGACCTGCACCGTGAGCCGGTCGTAGTCGGTGCGCTGGCCGACACGGGTCTCGGCCACCGCGAAGTTGGCCCGGCGCACCGGATTGTAGATCGCGTCGATGCGCACCAGGTCCACCGGCAGCGAGCGGTCGGCGGGGTGCATTTCGGCTTCGACGTAGCCCCGGCCCTTGTTCACGTAGAGCTCCATGCTGACCTCGCGGTCGTCCTGGAGGGTGAACAGCAGGTGGTCGGGATTCTTGATGGAGACCGAGCCGTGCTCCTGAATGTCGCGGGCGTAGACCGGACCGGCGCCTTCCCGGCGGATGTGGAGCACGGCATCGTCGACGTCTTCCACCAGCACCAGCGTCAGCGACTTGAGCCGCTGGACGATCTGGTGCACGTCTTCCAGCACGCCCAACACCGTCTGGTGCTCGTGCACCACGCCGTCGAGGCGAAAGCCCCAGACGGCGGTGCCGCGCAGGGAGGAGAGCAGCAACCGGCGGAGAGAGTTCCCCAGCGTGTAGCCGAAGCCACGCTCCAGCGGCTGGAGGCGGAACTCGGCGGCGTTCGGGTTGTCGTCGCGCTTCGTCATCTCGACGAGGTGCGGGCGCACCAACCCGGTCAGATCAATGGTCATGGTCACGTGTGTCAGAGCGTTAGACCCGCCGCTTTTTCGGCGGCCGGCAACCGTTGTGCGGAATCGGCGTCACGTCGCGGATCGACACCACCCGAAGCCCCACCGAGGCGAGGGCCTGGATGGCCGACTCGCGGCCGCTGCCCGGGCCCTGCACGCGCACGTGCACCCGGCGCAGGCCGAGGTTCATCGCCTCGCGGCCGCAGTTCTCGGCCGCCACGGTGGCGGCGAACGGCGTGGACTTCTTGGAGCCCTTGAATCCGGCCTTGCCTGCCGACCCCCAGGCGAGGGCGTTGCCTCGCATGTCGGTGATGGTGATGAGCAGGTTGTTGAAGGTCGCCGAGATGTGGGCGATGCCCTCGGACTCGACCACCTTCTTGGCGCGCTTGGCGCCGGGCGCTTTGGCTGGAGCGGGAGCGGTCATCTTACTTCTTCGTCACTTTCTTCTTGCCGGCGATGGCCCGGCGCGGACCCTTCTTGGTGCGCGCGTTGGTGTGAGTGCGCTGGCCGCGAACCGGCAGGCCCCGCCGGTGACGGATGCCCCGATAGCTGCCGATGTCCATCAGCCGCTTGATGTTCATGGCGACTTCGGTGCGGAGTGCCCCCTCCACCTTGACTGACCGCTCGATCATCTGGCGGAGCCGGGCCACCTCCGCGTCCGAGAGATCGCGGACCCGGGTATCGGCATTGATGCCGGTCTCGCCCAGGATCCGGCTGCTGGTGGGACGGCCGATGCCGAAGATGTAGGTGAGGGCGATCTCGACCCGCTTTTCGCGCGGAAGATCCACGCCTGCGATGCGTGCCATGATCAGCCTTGCCGCTGCTTGTGCTTGGGATTGCGCTTGCAGATGATGCGAACCACGCCTTGTCGCTTGACGACTTTGCAATGCTCGCAGATCGGCTTGACGCTGGAACGAACCTTCACTCGTGAGCTCCGGACCGGTTAAGGGCTAGCTTGGCAATATATCGGGGGTCTGGAGGGCATGCTAGTGCGGGGGGCAGGTGGGGTTAGGGGGTAAGCCTGTTACG
Source organism: Gemmatimonadales bacterium (assembly GCA_013813675.1). GTDB lineage: Bacteria > Gemmatimonadota > Gemmatimonadetes > Gemmatimonadales > GWC2-71-9 > CAVVWJ01. The sequence goes on along the minus strand of JACCRH010000406.1, from coordinate 4,995 downwards.
GGAGATTGTCATCCTGAGCGGAGCGAAGGAGGCGTAGCAAGCGTTCGGCTCCTTCGCTTCGCTCAGGATGACAATGGCGCGCTGCTTTGTACGTTGAGGCTAATCCCTACCCGCCCACTACCCCCGCACCGCACCCGCGGCATACCAGAACCCGAACGCCAGGCTCGCGAGCCCCAAGACTGGCACCAGCGGCGCCACCAGCCGGGCGATCGGGCCCCGCGCCAGGGCATAGCCGAAGGCCGACGAGACCAGCGCCATCGAGACCGCGGTTCCCCCCGCGAAGAGCAGCAGCCCGACCACCCCCAGCATCCGGTTCGACGCGGCGCCGACCACCAGCAGGCCCACCATCGCCGAGCCGCCGATCCCGTGAACCAGGCCGATGCCGTAGGCCGCCAGTGGAGTGCGGCCCAACCCTTCGGCGTGGGAATGGCCATGGGTGCCGCCTGTATGCCGGGCGCGCGGCTCCTCGTGCACGTGTGGATGCGCGTGGCTCACCTCGCCGTGGACGTGGCTGTGAGCATGGAAGTACCCGCGCCGCCAGCGGACCAGCAGCCGCACGGCGAGCGCGACGATCACCAGCCCGATCAGTCCCTCCGCCGCCTGGTGCACCGGGAGCGGCAGATGGGTCCGGAAGAAGACGATCGGAAGGCCGAAGGCGAAGATCGTGGTGGCGTGGCCGAGCCCCCAGGCGAGTCCCAGGAGTCCGGCCTGCCGGGCTCCATCCCGTTCCTCCGACAGCACCAGGGTGGAGACCGCGGTCAGGTGATCGGGGTCCGTGGCGTGGCGCAGGCCCAGCAGCACCGCGATCACGATGCCCATGGTCCCGCCTCCGAACGTCTGCGTGATCCAGTCGCCCAAATCGAACACCCCTTCCTATCCTGGCTCGGCGGCGAGGCTCTCCACCTTCACGGCGGCGATGACCGCCTGTCCGAAGGCGATGCCACCGTCGTTGGGCGGCACGCGCTCGGGGGTGAGCACCCGAAGTCCTCCGCCCTCGAGCCGCTGGATCGCGCGCTCCAGCAGGCGCCGGTTCTGGAATACGCCGCCGGACAGGACCACGGTCCGAACTCCCCGGCGATCGGCCACGAGGAGACAAGCTTCTTCGACGGCGGCGGCCATCGCCTCGTGGAACCGCGCCGACACCACCGATGGGTCGACTCCGGCCTCGATGTCGCGCGCGGCGCATAGTACGGTGTCGCGCGCGTCGAGGACCAGTCCACCGGCGGCACCGTCCACCGGCGCGTCGTCCACCCTGAGCGGGTAGGGAGTCGTTTCCTCGGTGGACGCCAGATACTCCAGTTCCACCGCGGCCTGCCCCTCGTAGCTGGTTCTGAGGGTGAGCCCGCAGAGGGCCGCGACGGCGTCGAAGAGCCGGCCGACACTGGTGGTGACAGGAGCGGCGACGCCGCTCCGGGTCAGCTCCGCGACGGCCTGCCACGCCTTCGGCTCCACTCGGCCGGCGATGCCAGGGGGGACCTGCGGCACCCGGCCCAACGCCTCGACCAGCCAGGCACAGGCCATCCGCCAGGGCTCGCGCGCGGCCCGATCGCCTCCGGGCAGGCGGGCCGCCCGAAGATGCCCCACCCGCGCGAAGCCGTCGAGTCCCCCCAACAGCAGCTCCCCGCCCCACACCGTCCCATCGAGGCCGTACCCCGCCCCGTCGAAAATCACGCCGAGGACGGGGCCCCGCTCCCCGTGTTCCGCGAGGCAGGCGGCGAGATGGGCATGGTGGTGCTGGACCCCGACCAGGATCACCCCCTCCCGCTCCTGCGCGTACGAGGTCGAGCGGTAGTCGGGGTGAAGGTCGTGGGCCACGATCTCGGGCCGGACCGCGAAGAGCCGCTCGAAATGCGCGATGCCCTCGGTGAACGACCGGAGGGTCTCGAAATTCTGGAGGTCGCCGATGTGGTGCCCCAGCCAGGCCCGCCGCCCGCGGGCCAGGCAGAACGTACTCTTGAGCTCCGCTCCGCACGCGAGCAGGGGCCGGGTGGTGACCGGCAGCTCGAGACTCGCCGGCACATAGCCCCTCGACCGGCGGAGCATGACCGGACGGCCGCCGGCAGGGTGACGGACGACTCGCGCCACCGAGTCGTCGGTGCGGATGTGGATCGGGCGGTCGTGCAGGAGGAAGCAGTCGGCGATGCCGGCGAGGCGTCCCCTGGCGTCCTCGTCACCGTAGGCGATCGGCTCGTCCGACACGTTGCCGCTGGTCATGACCAGGGGCACGCCCACATCGGCCAGCAGCAGATGGTGCAGCGGGGAGTACGGCAGCATCAGCCCCAATTGGTGCGACGTTGGCGCCACCGCCGGCGCGACCGCGGCGTCCCGGCGCCGCCGGCAGAGCACCACGGGGCGCTCCCGGGACAGCAGCAGTACCGCCTCCTCAGAGAGCAGATGGACCAGCTCCCGCGCGGCGGCCAGGTCCCGAACCATCAGCGCGAAGGGCTTGTCCTCCCGCTGCTTCCGGGCCCGAAGCGCCGCGACCGCCGCCTGGTCGTCGGCCCGGCAGGCGAGGTGGAATCCGCCCAGTCCCTTTACCGCCACGATGGCTCCGCCCGCGAGTGCCCGTGCCGCGGCGTACACCGCGTCGGGAACGCCGGCCCAGTCGCCCGACGTTTTCCCCCCGGGAACCAGAACAGCCGCGGGGCCACAGGACGGGCATGCGTTCGGCTGGGCGTGAAACCGGCGGTCGCCCGGCGCGTCGTACTCCGCGCGACAAGCCGCGCACATGACGAAGCCCGCCATGGTGGAGCGCGAGCGGTCGTAGGGCACGCCGGTGACGATGGTAAACCGTGGGCCGCAGTCGGTGCAGTTGATGAAGGGATACCGGAAACGCCGGTCGGCGGGATCGAACAGCTCCGCGAGGCACCCCTCGCACGTCGCCGCATCAGGCGAGACGAGGGCGTTCGGCTCGCTCCCACCCGCGCTCTCCACGATGGCGAACTCCCGCTCGTGGGCCGCGGCGATCTCCTGGGGCAGCACCCGCTCCACCGTGGCCAGCGGCGGCGCTTCGGATGCGAGTCGCTGGAGGAATCGGTCCACCGCGGCGCCGTCCCCCTCGATCTCGATCATCACCCCCCGGGCGTCGTTGCGAACGAACCCGCCGAGGCCCAGCGAGCGGGCCAGCCGGTAGACATAGGGGCGGAAGCCGACGCCCTGCACCACGCCCTCGACCCGGGCCCGAATCCGGCGGGCGCCGGCGGGCGGCGGCGAGACCGGGCTCATCCGGGCCGGTCCAAAGCCGGGTCCTCCACCAGCTCGCGAAGCACGTGCCAGGCGCTCGCCTGCGCCTCCTGGATGCGGGGCACGTGCTCCGACCGGGTGACGACGACATGGTCCGCCATCCGGTGCTCGGCGATCTGCCCGCCCCCGTAGCCGACCAAGGCGACCGTCGCCATTCCACGGGACCGTGCCTCGGTCAGCGCCTGAATGACGTTGCGGGAGTTGCCGCTGGTGGAAAACGCCAGGACCGCGTCCGGCGGACGGCCGTAAGCGATCACCTGGCGGGCGAAAATGGCGTCGATGCCGACGTCGTTGGCCACCGCCGTGAGGATGGCAGGATCCTCGGTGAGGTCGAGCGCCCGGCGGGATGCCCAGGGATCCGGTGGGAAACGGAGATCGGCGGCCGCGTCCATCGCATCGGTCGCCGAGCCGCCGTTCCCGAGCGCCAACACCTGGCCTCCCCCGTCGAGCGACCGGCGGAGCGCGCCGGCGGCGCTCAGGAGAACATCCCGGTTCTCGGTGAGGGTCTGGACTCGAAGCGCCGCGATCTCGTCGGCCTTGAGGAGAATCGAGCGGCGGACGTCGGCGACGACCGCGGGGAGGTCGTGCTCCTGCTCGCCGAGGAAGGGATAGAGAAAGCTGGAGGCGCCCGCGTCGTGCACCGCCCGCGACGCCCGCCCGGTCAGCAGGCCCCGGTGGTCGAAGAAGACGTGGACCAGCTCCCAGACCACATGGTACAGGGTCTCTACCAGCTCCTGATGCACGAACGGATCGGCGCCCGGCGGCTCGAATTCCCATTCCGCCCCTGCCCGGGCAAAGCCGACCGTCAGGCACCCCCTGGTCCGCGCCGTTGCGATGGCCTGAACCAGCTCGGGGTCATCGGGCCCGCCGAACGCGATCGCGATGTCATCGGGCTCCACCACGAGCGCCACCTGTCGGCCGAGCGGTCCGCCTTCGGCGCCGAGACCAATCGCGGGCAGCGCCCGCTTCCCCACGATCACGGGGTGAACGAACTCGACCGCCACATGCCGGACGTCCGACCGCGCGGCGGGTGCCGAGCCGAAGGCGATCAGCCGGCCGCCTCGGGCAAAGCGTTCTGCCACCCTGTGGCAGAGGCGCGCGACCCGGTCGGCCTCGACGCCGAAGAAGCGCCGATTGGCCTCCGTCCGGGCGTCCAGCAGGTCCTCGAGCCGGCCCCGGGCGCCGATCGAGGCGCTGGAAATCACGCCGGCACGGCCCTTCGAGCCGCGACCTGGACCAGCCAGTCGCGCCAGGCCCCGACACCCTCTCCGGTCCTGGCGCTCATCAGCATGTGCGGAACGCCGGGATGGACCGCGTCCAGGTTCGCCAGCAACCGGTCGAGATCGAAGTCGAGATGGGGCAGCAGATCGATCTTGTTGATCAGAATCAGATCGCAGGTGCGGAACATCAGCGGGTACTTGAGCGGCTTGTCCTCGCCTTCGGTCACCGACGCCACCATGACCCGCACGTCTTCTCCCACCCGAAACTCCGCGGGACAGACGAGGTTGCCGACGTTCTCGATGATGAGCAAGTCGAGATCGTCGAGCGGAATGGAGGGCAGCGCCGACCGCACCATGTTGGCGTCGAGGTGGCACTCACCGCCGAAGCCGGGATCGGTGTTGAGTTGGGTGACGGTCACGTGGAGCCGGGCGAGGCGGTCGGCGTCGAAGCTGCCCTGGACGTCGCCCTCCAGCACGCCGACCTCGATGGCGTCGAGGTGGTGCAGCGCCTTCTCGAGCAGCGAGGTCTTTC
>JACCRH010000382.1 GCA_013813675.1 Gemmatimonadales bacterium | reverse complement strand
GTCACCTGACGGTCACCCTGGTGCGCGACGTGCCGCGCCGGGCCCCCGTCGACGGGGAGCACCGCCCACCGGGCGGCGAGGCCCCGGATCTGGACCTCGCGAAGTGCCGGAGCCTCGCCGGCGCGCTTCTCCCAGGAGTGGACTTCACCCGCGAGATCGCGCTGACCCGTGAGCTGGCCATCGGGAACACCACCCTGATACGAGACAACGGCGAGCTGATCGCCTTCGCCTTGTGGCATTCCACGCCGCTCGCCGCCGGCCGCCCCAGGGACGAGCTCAGGGTGCTCAAGCTGGTGGCGCGCGACTCGACCGCCTTCGACCGCCTGCTGGACGCCTTGCCCGCCGTAGCGACGGCCGAGCGGGTGAGCCGGGTCGCGATACGCTGCCAGACCGAATTCGCCTCAGCCTATCTGCAGTTGGTGAATCGGGGCTATCGGGTACACTGGACCGACCTTCGGATGACGCTCGAAGGCTACCCGCAGCGCCCGCCGGCTCGGGGCATGGTGATGTCGAACTGGGAAATCTGAGGCCGGTCAGACGCCTTCTGCCCGGCGCCCCCCGGGCTCCGGAGTGGCCAGCAGCTCTTGCACGGTCTCCAACAGCTTGGACGGCAGGAACGGCTTTCGCAGCGTCGGTACCCGGGGCTGGTACAGATGGTGCGCCTCGAGATAGGCCCGCGGATAGCCCGAGATGAAGAGGAGCGGCAATCCAGGGCAGTGTTTCCTCATCCACATGGAAACTTCCCGCCCGCCGAGCACCGGCATCACCAGGTCGCAGATGACGAGATCGAGCGCGGAGGACTCCACTTCGAGCAGACCGATGGCCGCGGCACCGTGATTCGCCTGCAGCACCCGGTAGCCTGCCTCGCGGAGCGAGCGGGCGACCAGCGCGCGCACGAGGTCCTCGTCGTCGACGACGAGGACGGTACGTAGCAACGTGGCGGGGGACTCGGACGGCGGCAAAGGCTCGGCCACCTCAGCGGAAAGGTCGTGTTACATAGGCAAACCCCGCTGTCGAGACAGTGACGGACATCACCGGCTGACTTCCGGCATTGGAGCCTCGCGGTGTCGGGTTGTTCGTGCGAGGACATCGCGGTAGACCGCCAGCGTCCGCTCCACGCCGCGGTCGAGGGTGAAATCCTGTTCGTACCGCACCCGACCCCGCGCTCCCTGCTGTAGGCGCAGCTCGGGAGACGCCATCAGTCGCTCGATCCGGCTGCGCAACACTTCCACGTCCCCGCGCGGTACCAGGTAGCCGTTCTCCTCGTCGCGAACTGACTCTCCAATGCCACCCACCGCTGACGCCACCACCGGCAAGCCGGCCCGCATCGACTCCAGAATGCTCAGGGGGAATCCTTCCCAGTTGGTTACCAGCAGGCTGATCTGAGCGTCGGCCAGGATCCGATCCACGTCGGTCCGTTGACCCAGGAAACGCACCCGGTCCGCGAGACCCAGGGTGGCGGCGAGTGCTTCCATTTCACCCCGGAGCGGCCCGTCGCCGACCAGATCCAGCTCCCACGCGTGACTCCGCAGCCCCGACAGTGCCCGAAAGAGTGTGGGGTGGTCTTTCTGAGCGCCGAACCGCGCCACCATGACTAGACGAATCGGGGCGCGTCCCGGATCCGCCCGGAGCGTCGGTGCGACGTCCGGCATGCCGTTGTAGACCGTGACCAGCCGGTCCTCCCCGGCGATCCCCGCCGCCAGCCCTAGCCGACGGTCGAATTCGGAGACGGCGATGATCTTGCTGGCCAGCGGGCCGACCGACCGCTCGACCTGACGGTAGACCGCCGCGTGCAGCGGCGGCACTCCCGGTGTAAAAGCCCAGCCGTGCACGGTGAACACGACGGGTACCCGGAGCGATCGCCCGGCGATCCGGCCCAGGATTCCAGCCTTGGAGGAGTGCGCGGCGATGAGGTCGGGACGCAGGTCGGTGAGGGCTTCACGGATCTCGCGGAGGGCCTGGAAATCCCGCAGCGGATGAATCGGGACGGCGAGGTGGCGGAGAACCCGCACCGGAATGTCCAGCCTCCGGAGATCGTCGATAAAGGTCCCGCTCCCGCTGGTGATGACGGCGGGCGCGTGCCCCTGAGCCGCTACCGCAGCCGCAAGATCCCGCACGTGGATCTGGGCGCCCCCAATGGGCGACGCCGTGGTCACGATATAGGCGATCCTCAAGCGAGCTGCCTCCGTCCTCGCGGAATGCCTGCCACGCCGGTTGCCGCGGTCATGATCACGTGGCTCCAAGAAGATCGATGGGGAGTGACAGGTCGTGCACCGGGTGAGTGTGCACCAGGCCCGCGTGGCGCTTCTGTTCGCGGCGGCGAGAAGTATATCGTGGGACCGGCACTTGCGCGCCCGTCAGAAGCCGGAGCGAGTCCCGCGGCATGAGGTGTAAAGCGTACACCTAGTGCATAGTAATAATACAGACATATTGTTACAATTCAAATCGTTCTCATTTATAAGCATCACACCTTCATGGGCTTCCATTTTTAATTGTAACTTCATCTCTTACAACTGTATAAAAAAAATGAGCTGACCTCGCCTGGGATGTGCTGTAGCTGCGCCTAACCCAAGGGCGGTCGTGGACGGACGGGATGGTTGGGCTCCGCGCGGGACCACCGTAAGGATCCACCGAAAATGACGTACACCTACAAGCTTGCGCGCAGACTGGCGATCTCGCGAAACTTGGGCATGCTCAACGCGCTCCTGCTGTTGGCGGCATGCGCGGGCGAGACGACCGCACCGGAGGCGTCCTCCACGCCGAGCACCCCTGCGGCCCCCCACACGCCTGCTGGGTTTCAGGTCCTGCCGGGAACCGTGACCATCGAAGTCAAGCAGCCGGTCCGCTTCCGCGGCGAGGTCAGCACGCTGAGGGGTCATGTCGCCATGCCTCCCACGGAGTGGGAAGCGAGCGGCGGTTCCATCGATGCCGACGGCACCTTCTCCGCCGCCCACGCCGGAACCTTTCGGGTGGTGGGTCGGGGACTGGGCCGGGGGCGTCCCTTCCCCCACCGTCCCGACACCTCCGTCGTCGTGGTGGTCCCGCGGCAACCCGACCTGATGGGAATCCGGGTCACGCCTCGGGCGCCGACCATTGAGGCCGGAGCGACGCTGACCTTTGCGGCCGTGGGCCGGCTTCTCAACCGAAGGACCGCGCCGATCGGGGTGATCTGGACCGCGACCGGCGGGACCATCGACGCCGGGGGCGTGTACCAAGCCGGGACCGAGCCGGGCCGGTACCGCGTCATCGCCACTAACACCCGCGGCAATATGGCCGACACTGCTGAAGTCGGCATCAACGCGCCGCCGCCGTCGGATACCCTGCCCAATCCTACGCCGGATCCGAGGCCGGAGCTGCCAGCGCTCGCCAGCGTCGTGCTGAAGCCGGCCGCCGTCTTCCTGGCCACCGAGGCGCGCCACCAGTTCGCGGCCTTCGGACGCAACAGCCTTGGCGACAGCGTCGCCGTCGCCGTGACGTTCCGTGCCACCGGCGGCACCATTACACCGACCGGCTTGTACACCGCCGGCGGCGCGGTCGGCAGCTACAAGGTCATCGCGACCTCGAGCGAGCTCGCGGACACCGCGCTGGTGACCCTGGCGCAGTCCTCAGGTGGCTGGGGGCCGGTGCCGATTCCGCCTCCAACGCCGGGACCGATTCCGGGCCCTCGAGCCGGGATCCCGCTGGGCCTGTCCGGCCTGCTCAGCAATGGAGTCGGCCCGTCGCACTACACCATGAGCCTCGACGGGTACACCGCGGACAATATCGTGAGCCGGCTGACGCAGGCCCGCGCCAAGAAGCTTCAGGTCCTGATGAACATGACCGGTGGCCATCACCGGAACTACATGACCAACGGCGCGTTCGATCTGTCCAAGTGGCAGGCCAAGATGGAGAGCTACAACACCCCCGCCATCAAGGCCGCGATCGCGCAAGCAGTGGCGGAGGGCACGGTGATCGGGAACTCGGTCATGGACGAGCCGGCCAACGCTACGCCAAGCAACAACTGGGGCCCGGCCGGCACCATGACTAAGGCGCGGGTGGATGGGATGTGCCGCTACGCCAAGACCATCTTTCCCACGCTGCCGGTCGGCGTGGTGCACGACCACCGGATCCTGGAGCCGGAGAAGGTGTACCAGTCCTGCGACTTCATCCTCTCGCAGTACCGGCTCTCCAAGGGCGACGTGCGCTCGTTCCGCGACGGGGGACTGGAGTTTGCCAGGCGGAGCGGGATCGCCATTGCATTCAGCATGAATATCCTGCATGGTGGCACCCAGGGGAGCCAGTGCGAGAAGTGGGGCGACGACCCGAACGGGAAGCTTTGCCCGATGACCGGCCAGCAGCTCCGAGACTGGGGCCTGACGCTCGGCACGGCTGGTTGTGCACTCAATATGTGGCGCTACGAAAGGGCCTATTTCGACAAGCCCGAGGTTCAGGGGGCGCTCCAGGACATCGCGGAATCACTGGCGCGGCTGCCCCGCAAGCCCTGCACACGAACCTGAGCTGAGCGGCAATAGCGACTCAGCGGGTGGCCAGGCGACGACCGGAGGGAGCATCTCCTTCCGGTCGGTCTTTTTTTTGCCGGCAATCGCTGTCGTTTCGCCAATCTCCTGGTAGGGTGTGGTACTACCGCCACATGATGGAGCCTGACGCTCAGCAGTCGGGATGAACTTGGGATCTGGCGGTGATAGATTGCCTTGCGCAACTGCCGGGGGCACCGCCCGCCCCCTGGCGACGGCCTTCCAGGGCATGGATTGTGCGGAGGTCGCGCTCGAATGTCCCGATGGGTTGGGCACACCACTATCTTTCTTCCGCTGCTGAGGTCTATGCGTATCCTGGCCCCTGTTCTTCTCGCCTTTGTCGCCTTCACCGCCTCCGCTTCGGCTCAGGACTCACGCGCCACGAGCGAACAGTCGGTGCTCTCACCGGGAGATTCGGTGCGGATCGTAGTGTGGCGGAAGCCCGAGTTCACCGGGGATTTCGTGGTCGCACCCAACGGGACCATCACCCATCCGCTGTTCCGCTCGGTGCAGGTGGCCGGGATGCCTTTCGCGACCGCCGAGGCCAATCTGCGCCGCTTTCTTGCCCGGTTCGAGGAGAACCCCGAATTTGTCATGGAGCCGCTGATTCGGGTGGCCGTTTCGGGGGAGGTGGACCGGCCCCAGGTGTTCGCGCTGCGGCCTGAGACGACCATCGCCGAGGCGGTCGCCCGCGCCGGCGGGGCCACCGAACAGGGTGCCCGGAACCGGGTGCGGTTGCTCCGCCTCAATCCGACCGGCGCCCAGGAGTTGCTGTTCGTGAACCTTACCGACCCGACCGACGGGTACGGCCGGATCCCGGTGCGTTCGGGCGACCAGATCATCGTCGACCGCAGCAAGTCGTTTCTCCGGGACATCCTGTTGCCCACGCTCGGTGTGATCGGCTCCATCGCGTCGCTCGGCCTGCTGGTCGATCGCGTCAGCAGAAACAACTAGACATCCATGCGCCCTGCCCCTCACGATCGTCAGCTTCCCGGCAGCTTCGAGCCGCACATGCGCCCGGTAGAGTCCCCCGACACCGCCGGGGTGATCTCATTTCGCCAGGCCCTCGCCGTCGTGCGCCGCCGCTTCCAGCTCATCCTCGCGGTCACCGCCTGTGGCGCCGCGCTCGGGTTCTTCGTGGCGTCCCGCGAGCCAACCTCGTACAAAGCGTCGGCCATGCTGCGGCTGGCGGGTGAGCGGCAGACGCTCACCGGCGTCGCCGAGGAAGCCGCCCTCACCTCGCGGACCACCGACCCCATGCTCTCGATCATCGAGCTGGTGCGCAGCCGCTCGGTGGCCGGCGTGGCGGTGGACAGCCTCGGTCTGCAGCTGGTCAGCCTCACCCCCGAGTTCTCGGTCGAGGATCTGTCAGGCGTGCGGGTCGATCCCCGAGCGGCGGGTGACACGGTCCAGATGGTCTTCCGGGCCGAGGGAGTCAGCGCGCGCCGGGGACAGCGTTCGGTCAAAGCGTCGTACGGACAGCCGATCAATCTCGGCGTGGTGCAGTTCATGGTGCGCTCCCGGCCCGCCATCGAGGGCGCGATGCTGGCCATCCGGGCCCGGGAGTCGGCGATCGACGGGCTCCTCGCGGGCCTGATGGTCTATCGGCGCGAGCTCACCGACGTGATCGACGTCTCCTTCACCGCCGAAGACCCCCGCACCGCGCAGCGCGTCGTGAACAGCTCGGTGCAGGCGTTCCAGACCCTCAACGTGCAGTGGGCCCGGGAACGCTCCCGCCGAAAAGGCGAGTTCCTGGCCGAACAACTGGCCCAGACCGACAGCATGCTGGAGAAGGCCCAGGCCGCGCTCAGCTCCTTCCGGAGCCGCCAGCAGCTCGCCAGCTCGCGCGACAAGCTCGCGGCGGAGCAGACGGCCCTGTTGACGCTCGAGTCCCAGCGGGCCGAGCTCGACTCCGACCGGCGCACCTTCGGCACGCTGCTGGCCCAACTGAAGACCAGCGACGAGGCGTCCCGGCAAGAGGCACTGCGCGCCCTGGCCACCTCACCGGCGATGGCGGACAATCCGGCGATCGGCGGGCTCTACCAGCAGCTCCTGCGGTATCAGATGCGTATCGACTCGATGACCACGGGGCCGTGGAAAGCCTCGGCCACCAATCCCGACCTGATCCAGGCAAACGCCCTGGCTCGCTCCACTCAGAACCAGTTGGTACAGGCGGTGAGCAGCCACATCGGCGCGCTCGGCGCCCGGGTCGACGCGCTCGGTGCCTTGAGCCAGCGCACCGGGGCATCCATGTCACTGCTCCCGGCCATGGCCGAGGAAGAGATGCGGCTGACCCGGCGGGTCGATGCCCTGGCCAACATGGGCGATGAGCTGCGGGCGGACTTCCAGCGCGCGCGGATGGCCCAGGCGGTCGAGGCGGGGGATATGGACGTCGTGGGACTGGCCCCCTTGCCCTCGACGCCGCTGCTGAACGGCGCGGTGCTGAAGGTTGCCTTGGGCCTGTTCATCGGACTGATGCTCGGCATGATCATCGCCTACATCCTCGAGGCCCTCAACACCTCGATTCGGCGGCCGGAAGACCTGGAGGCCGTGCTCCACGTTCCCGGCCTGGCGGTGATTCCTCGGATCACCGACGGCTCCCGTAATGCGCAGTCCCACTTCCGTCGCCTGCTGGGGTCGGGCAAGGCCGCCCATCCCACCGTCGGGTCGCCGCTCACCGGCAATCAGACGTTCTCCATCGGTATCGAGGCGTTCCGGAACCTGCGGACCGGGCTGATCTGGTCGGATGGTGGCGAGGCGCTCCGCACCCTGGTCGTCACCAGCGCCGCGCCGGGCGAAGGCAAGACCATGACCGCCGCGAATCTGGCGGTCACCTTGGCCTATGACGGACTGCGGGTGCTCCTGGTGGACTGCGACATCCGCCGGCCCCGGGTGCACGGGCTGTTCCAGTTGCCGCGGGCTCCGGGATTGATGGAGCTGCTGCGGGCGTCGGGCGACCCCGACGCGCCTCCGCCCCGGGCCATCCGGGAGACGCCGGTGGCGAGGCTCTCGGTGCTGACTTGCGGCGCTCTGCCGGTCAACGCGGCGAATCTTCTCAGCGGGACCCGCATGCGGGTTCTCCTGGGCGAGCTCCAGGAGCAGTTCGACATCATCGTGCTCGACACGCCCCCGGTACTGGCGACGGCCGATGCCAGCATCGTGGCCTCGCTGACCGATGGCGTGCTTCTCGTCGTGAGAGCGGGGACTACGGACCGCAATGCCGCGCAGCGGGCCTATCAACAGCTTGCCAACGTTGGCGCCCGCGTGGTCGGCACCGTGCTCAATGATCCCGGTGGCGAGGTCGCCAAGGAGGGCGACTACTACTACCCGTACGATTACGCCGCACAGGAATAGTGCGACCCCTCGGTATGCGATAGCGGCTGAGCACTCGCCGTAGATTCAGTGGACGCTCGTGTGGTGCGCTCGGCCACAAGGCCGCTCCAGGCCGTTGCCGCTCGGGTGTGGCACGTATAGACTCTGCACCCCGCGATCGCTTGCGGGCCCTTTCGACGCTCACGGAGGGTTGTCAGACCAGGATGTCGACTTCCATCGCTCCTCAGGAATCGTTCGTCGCCGCGCCTGCCGGATCGGGCCAGCGGATGAACATCGTGATCGTCGGCCATGTGGACCATGGCAAGAGCACGGTCATCGGACGGCTGCTGGCCGACACCCACTCGCTTCCCGAAGGGAAGCTGGAGCAGGTTCGGGCCCAGTGCGAGCTCAACTCGAAGCCGTTCGAATACGCCTTCCTGCTCGACGCCCTCAAGGACGAGCAGGCCCAGGGCATCACCATCGATGCCGCCCGGGTGTTCTTCAAGAGCGATCTGCGGCACTACCTGATCCTCGACGCCCCCGGCCACATCGAGTTCCTGAAGAACATGATCACCGGCGCGGCCCGCGCAGAGGCGGCGCTGCTGGTGATCGACGCCGCCGAGGGCGTGCAGGAGAATTCCCGGCGCCATGGATACATGGTGTCGCTGCTCGGCATCCGCCAGCTCGCGGTGGTGGTCAACAAGATGGACCTGGTCGGTTGGGACCGCGGGGTGTACGAGCGGATCGTCAGTGAGTACGGCGCCTTTCTCCAGCAGGTCGGCATCCGGCCCGCCTGCTTCATCCCGGTCTCGGCTCGCGACGGCGACAACATCGCCGACCGCTCGGCACACCTTCCCTGGTACAAGGGACCCAAGGTCCTCGATGCGCTGGACCAGTTCCACACCGAGCCGGCCCCGGTGGAACTGCCCTTCCGCATGCCAGTCCAGGACGTCTACAAGTTCACCAAGCAGGGAGACGACCGCCGCATCGTCGCGGGGACGATCGACTCCGGCACGGTGAGCGTGGGCGACACGATGGTCTTCTACCCCTCGGGCAAGAAGAGCCGGGTCAAGACCATCGAAGCCTTCAACCGGCCGGCGCAGCAGAGCGCCGAGGCGGGGTGGTCGGTGGGTTTCACCTTGCAGGAGCAGATTTACATCACCCGCGGCGAGATGGCGACGGTGGAGAGCCAGACCCGGCCCCAAGTCACCACCCGGCTGCGGGTCAGTCTGTTCTGGCTCGGCAAGGACCCGATGGTCAAGCGCAAGGAGTATCTCCTCAAGCTGGGCTCCGCCCGGGTGACCGCGCGGATCGAGGAAGTGCTCCGGGTGATGGACGCCTCTACCCTCGACACCGCCGAACAGCGGAACGCCGTCCAGCGGCATGACGTGGCGGAGTGCGTGCTGCGGCTCGACCGGGCGATCGCGTGCGACGTGGCCGAAGCCATCGCGGCCACCAGCCGGTTCGTGATCGTGGACGACTTCGAGATCCGCGGCGGCGGCATCGTTCGCGAGGCCATGGCCGACCGGCAGACCACGGTGCGCGACCGGGTCATGCTCCGGAATTACAAGTGGGAGCCGAGCATTATCCAGCCGGAGCATCGGGCCGAGAAGTACAATCAGAAAGCCGCGCTCATCCTGGTGACCGGCGAGCACGAAAGCGATCGGAAGGGCGTGGCCAAGGCGCTCGAGGGCAAGCTCTTCGAGGACGGCAAGGTGGTCTACTTTCTCGGCATCGGGAACGTCCTCTACGGCGTGGACGCCGACATCGAGCGCAAGCAGGAGAACCGGCTGGAGCACATGCGGCGTCTGGCGGAGGTCGCCAACCTCATGCTCGACGCCGGCATCATCCTGGTCGTGGCGGCGGCGGAGCTGACCCAGGACGACCTCGAGGTCATCAAGACCGCGGTCCAGCCCGACTGGATCGAGACGGTCTGGGCCGGCGACAACGTCACCACCGACATCTCGTTCGACCTCCAGTTGCCGGGCGGCGCGGTGCCGGAGGCGGTGGATCAGCTCAAGGCCCACCTGCAGGACAAGGGCGTCATCTTCCGCCCATGGTGACCAGTGATCTCCGTCCGGCTGTCGTCGACCTGGTGCGGGAGGCCGGCCGCGCCACCATGGTCTATTACGACGGCACCGTGGCGTCCGACGTCCGTGAAAAGGACGACCGCAGTCCGGTCACGGCGGCCGACGAGGTCGCTCATGGGATTCTGCTGGAGGGACTCCGCCGGCTCGACCCCGTCACCCCGATCGTATCGGAAGAGGCGGAGGCGGATGACTTCGAGACCCGCCGGGAGTGGCGCCGGTTCTGGCTGGTGGATCCACTCGACGGCACCAAGGAGTTCATCAAGCGGCGGGCCGAGTTCACCGTCAACGTGGCGCTGATCGAGAACGGGGAGCCCGTCCTCGGGGTGGTGGAGGCGCCGGCGCTGGACCTGGTGTACTGGGCCGTGAAGGGCGGGGGGGCCTGGCGGGAGGAAAAAGGCGGACCGGCCGAGCGGATCTACTCCAGCGCGCAGGCGCCGGGAACGCCGCTCACGGTCGTCGAGAGCCTTTCGCACCCGTCGCCGGAGCTGGAGGAATATCTCCAGACCATTCCGGTCGCGCGGAGGGTCAAGGCGGGCAGCTCCCTCAAGTTCTGTTGGGTCGCCGAAGGCCGGGCCGACCTCTATCCCCGCCTGGGACCCACCATGGAGTGGGACGTGGCGGCGGGAGACTGCGTCTACCGGCAGTCGGGGCGGGAGGGGGAGCGGCCCTCGCCCTTGACCTACAACAAGCCGGACCTCCGGAACACCAGCTTCGTCATCGGTCTGTGACCAGCCCCGCGCGATCGGCGCCTGCGTCGCGAGCGAAGGCCGCGGCCCCCGTGCTCTGGTTCACCGGCCTCTCCGGCTCCGGCAAGAGCACCATCGCCACCCGGGTGCACCAGGCGCTGGAGCGGCAGGGGGTGGCCGTGGAATACATCGACGGCGACGCCTTGCGCGAGGTGTTCCCCAACACCGGATTCACCCGGACCGAGCGGGAGGAACATCTGCGCCGGACCGGATACATGGCGAGCCGGCTCGCCGAGCACGGCGTGACCGTGGTAGCGTCGTTCGTCTCGCCCTACCGCGAGTCGCGTGACTTCATCCGGAAGCAGTGTCGCGAATTCGTGGAGATTTACGTGTCGACCCCGCTGGAGGAGTGCGAGCGGCGGGACGTCAAGGGACTGTACGGCCGCGCGCGCCGCGGCGAAATCAAGAACTTCACGGGGATCGACGATCCCTACGAGACGCCGGAGCATCCCGAGCTGACGCTCGACACCCGCGCCTTGAGCGTGGACCAGTGCGTCGCCCGGGTGCTCGCCCGCCATGGAGGGCAACTCTGAATGTCAGTCGCTATGGACCACCTCGATCAGTTGGAGAACCGGAGCGTTCACATCCTCCGGGAGGCCTACGCCAACTTCAAGAACCTGGGCATGCTCTGGTCCATCGGGAAGGACAGTACGGTCCTCCTCTGGCTGGCCCGGAAGGCGTTCTTCGGCCATGTCCCCATCCCACTGATTCACATCGATACCTCCTTCAAGATCCCGGAGATGATCGAGTACCGGGACCGGCTGGCGCTGGAGTGGAATCTGACCATGATCTACGGCCAGAACCGCGAGGCGTTGGAGGAGAAGCGGACTTTCCCAGACGGCGCGGTGGACCGCATCGCGTGCTGCAAGGCCCTCAAGACCGACGCGCTGAAGCACACGCTGAGCGGGGAGTGGGCGCGGTACCGGCTCAACCACGCCAAGAAAGTCTACGAGCTCGACCGGAACACCGAGGCGTTCACCGGGGTCATTGTCGGCGCGCGGGCCGACGAGGAGGGGAGCCGGTCGAAGGAGCGGTACTTCTCGCCCCGGAACGCCCAGTCACGCTGGGACGTCGGCGACCAGCCCCCCGAGTTCTGGAACCAGTTCAAGACCGAGTTCGCGCCCGGGACTCATCTGCGGATCCACCCGCTGCTCGACTGGACCGAGCTCAACATCTGGGAGTACATCCGGCGGGAGAACATCCCCACCGTGTCGCTCTACTACGACCAGGGTGAGGGCAAGCGCTACCGCTCGCTCGGCTGCTATCCCTGCACCCAGGCGGTCGACTCGGCCTCCCGCGACGTGGACGACATCATTCTGGAGCTGCAGTCTGGCAAGTTCGCCAACATCGCCGAGCGCTCGGGCCGGGCCCAGGACAAGGCCGACGGCGGCGGTCTGGAGACCCTGCGGCGCGACGGTTACATGTAAGCAGAAGGGGAAGCGGCGACGGTCCCTCGGCCCATCCCGAACTCAGGAGGGCTGAGGGGCGTCTTTGCGCGCCGGCAAGCCCGGCACGAGCTGCTCGAGCCGATTGATCCAGCCGAGCGACCGCTGGGGATCCAGGAACAGAAGCAGCATGAGGTTCATGATGATGTGCTCGAAGAACGGATGCCCCGAGGTCAGGTAGAGCCCGATGTGAAACAGGATGCCGCCGATGAAGAAGTACGGGGCGATCCTGGGCAGGAAAAGGGACACGAAGAACAACATCTCGAACAGGATGGTGCCTACGGCGAGCAGAATGCAGAGGGTGTGCTGCTGCGCGAGCCAGATGCCGAGGGGGATGTCACGGTTGATGGCGTCGTTGAAGATGTGGTTCTGCAGCGTATAACCGTTCACCCATGCGACGCCGCCGGAAAGCAGCTTGGTGATGCCGGTGGAGAAGTAGGCGAGCGCCAGCAGCACGTGCGCGAGCTTGAGCGGCCACATCGCGGTGTCGGACCGGGGCGGCTCGGTGCTCGCGCCGCTCGATCCGCCGGCGCGACGGCGCCGGAGCAGCGCGTCGATGGAGTAGCTCGCTCCCGCCGGCGAGAAGGGCAAAGTCATCAGGAAGATGGCGAACAGCGCCTGGGTGTGGTGCACGTCGGCGTAGGAATAGGCGTGGCCGACGAGGAACCAGGTCCCCAGCGCCAGGACAAACAGGGAGGTCCGGGTAAATAGCCCGATCAGCGCCAGTACCCCCGCGGCCGCCGTGACCCAGTAGACCGCCGTCAGTCCGGCGGGCGTGAACAGCGCGTCGCGCGGCACGATGGAGGCGACGGCGCGGATGATCGGTTGGGGGTCGACGAAGTGCGAGTTCTTCGCGGCCAGATTGATCTGATGGTCCAGCGAGGGGAAGAACCAGAACAGCTGCCCGGCGACGGCGAGAATCCGCGCGCCGGCGAGGTTCTGAGTCGAGGTCACGGGAAACCAGTACGCGTTCCACTGGTCGATCCATCGCCTCACTGGGTGAGCGCCTCGCTCCGCGCGACATGATAAGTGAGGACCGGATGGTCACGCCGAACCACACCGCTGTCGGTGAGGGTCAAGGTCAATTCCTCCAGGCGGATCGTGACGATCGAATCGCTTTCCCCGTTGAGCCGTTTCAGCAGACTCTGGGCGGCAGCGGAATCGTGCCTTGCCATCGGGACGAGATAGGTGTTCCGGAACGCAGGTTTGGTGAGGCCGGCCAGGACCGGTGTAATTTCCAGCTCCGATCCGGACGCGGTAGTGCCGAGAACACGGCGTTGCGCCACCTGGATCGGACCGGGGGGAAAAGACCGGGCGTACATGGCCCACGCCAGAAACGGCCAGCGGGTCTGTGCCACAGCCTGATAGGATATCACCGGCAGCGCGTGCAGCCCGAGAATCACCAGGATCAGGAGCGAAATCCAGGTCTTGCGCTGGCGCATGGCGGTGCCGGCCTCCCTTGGCGACAGGGGGTCATCGTGCAAAACGGTTCGGGACGAGTGAGGCCTCAATGTTACTGGGTGCGCTCGCAACCGGGCAAGAGTCCGGCTGCTTCCCGGATGCATAGACTGGGGGATCGGTGACGCTTCCGACCTTTGTCCTCGTCGGCGCCGCGAAGGCGGGTACCACGGCACTCTACTGGTACCTTGCCGAGCACCCGGCGGTGTTCATGAGCCCGGTGAAGGAGACCAACTATTTCGCCTACGGGCTCACCGAGACCGGTGGACTGGTCTACGGAGACCCGGATGTCCACCGGTTCCCGATCAAGTCGCTGGATCAATACCAGCAGCTGTTCGAGGGGGCGGGGAACGCGGCGGCGGTGGGCGAAGCCTCCCCGATCTACCTCGAATGTCCCCAGGCGGCCGGCCGAATCAGAGCCACGCTGCCGAGCGCACGAATCGTCTGCACCCTTCGCCAGCCGGTGGAGCGCGCCTACTCGGACTACCTGATGTTCCTTCGCCGGCGGGGCCGCCGCTTCGACCCCGCGCGCGAGCTGACCGCCACCGCAGCCTGGGCCCGGCCCGACTCGCGCTGGATGCAGGTCAGCCGCTACGCCCGGC
>JACCRH010000370.1 GCA_013813675.1 Gemmatimonadales bacterium | reverse complement strand
GTCATCCAGAGCCCAGCGAAGGAGCCAAGACCCGGAGGCAAGGCTCCATAGCAACGCACACGATGACAAAAAAAGACCCACACGGCCGCCGCAGCCGGGGCGCCGTCATGCGCCGAACAGCAGCCGCACCGTCCACACCGCGATGATCATCGCCGCGGCATCCGCCAGCAGCCCCGCCGGCACCGCGTGCCGCGTCTTCTTGATCCCCACCGCCCCGAAGTACACCGCGATCACGTAGAAGGTGGTCTCGCTCGACCCATACATCACGGCGGCCATCTTCACCAGAATGGAGTCCTCCCCGTACTGGTTGATCATGTCCACTACCCGCGCCGCCGAGCCCGAGCCCGAGAGCGAGCGAATGATGGCCATCGGCAGCAGCTCGGCCGGAAAGCCGATCAGGCCGAGCAGCGGATCGAGCGCCCGGGTCAGCGCCTCCATGGCGCCGCTGGCCCGGAACATCGCGATGGCGAAGAGGATGGCCACCAGGTAAGGAATGATGCGGACGGCGACCTGGAATCCCTCCTTGGCCCCCTCGACGAAGCTCTCGTAGACCGGCACCCGCTTGTAAAGGCCATAGAGCGGAAAGCCC
This sequence comes from Gemmatimonadales bacterium, assembly GCA_013813675.1. Classification (GTDB taxonomy): domain Bacteria; phylum Gemmatimonadota; class Gemmatimonadetes; order Gemmatimonadales; family GWC2-71-9; genus CAVVWJ01. The sequence continues at coordinate 4,061 of JACCRH010000370.1, read as the reverse complement.
ACCAGGAGGATGGGGATGACGAAGTAGGAGAGCAGGCTGATGGCGTTGCGCGCGGTGTCCATGGCGGCCTCAGGCCTCAGCCGCCGCGGGCGACGGCGGGTTCCGGTTGGGATCGGAGGCGCGGTAGCCGCGGAGTCGGCCGAGCAGTCTGGTGGCCACGATGGCGACGATGAGCCCGAGCACCGTGGTGGTAAGGATGGGAAAGATCAGCGTGTTGATCTGGGTGCCCATCAGCGCCAGGAGCAGCACCGGCGGGACCAGTTGCAGGGCGGCGGTGTTGATGGCCAGCAGCATGACCATCGAGTTGGTGGCGGTGTCCTCCGAGGGGTTGAGCTTCTGCAGCTCTTCCATGGCCTTGATGCCGAAGGGCGTGGCCGCGTTCCCCAGGCCGAAGACGGTGGCGGTGAGGTTGAGGGCGATCATTCCCAGCGCAGGATGGTCGGGCGGCACCTCGGGGAAGAGCGGGCGAAGGATGGGACGGACCAGCTTTACCAGGGCGTACACGATGCCCGAGTCTTCGGCGATCTTGAGGAGGCCGAGGAAGAGGGCCAGCACGCCGACCAGGCCGAGCGCGATCTCCGCTCCCGTCTTCGCGAAGGTCAGGGCCGCGTCGGCGATGGCGTTCAGCTTGACGAACCGGACCGGCTCGAAGACCACGCCGGCGGCGCCCGCCGCGGCGGGCGCCGGCCCGAATCCAACCAGCCTGCCCTGCAGCTCGTCGTCGCGTGACTTCGAGACCTTGCCGATGGTGGCGAGGGGCTCGGGGAGCTTGGCACCCGTGGCCAGGCGGATCCGGGTTCCCTCCCTGGTCTGGAGCAGGTAGCCGGGGTAGCTGGAGTCGGGCGCCTGCCTGGTCCGGTAAAAGCTGGCGTACGCTCGAGGATCGATCCGGACCGCCACAGGAACGCGGCGGGCGGCCGAATCGTAGCCGTCGGGGAAGGTCAGCTCCACCGGAAGGGGCTGGCCGTTCCGGTATTTATCGCTGGAGAGGTCGCGGAGGTCATACCCGAGGGCGAAGACGATGCCCGAGTCCTCGGCGATCTTGAGGAGGCCGAGGAAGAGGGCGAGGACACCGATGAGACCGAGGGCGATCTCGGCGCCGGTCTTGGCGAAGGTGAGCGCCGCGTCGGCGATGGCGTTCAGCTTGACGAATCGGACCGGCTCGAAGACCACCCCGGCGGCGGCCGTCGTGGCGGGCGCCGGCTCGAATCCGACCAGCCTGCCCTGCAGCTCCTCGTCGCGCGACTTCGAGACCTTGCCGATGGTGGCAAGAGGCTCGGGGAGCTTGGCGCCGGCGGCGAGACGGATCTGCGTTCCCTCCCTGGTCTGGAGCAGGTAGCCGGGATAGCTGGAGTCGGGCGCCTGGCTGGTCCGGTAAAAGCTGGCGTACTCTCGAGGACCGATCCGGATTGCCACGGGAACGCGGCGGGCGGCGGAGTCGTAGCCCTCGGGGAAGGTCAGCTCCACCGGAAGGGGCCGGCCGTTCCGGTATTTATCGCTGGAGAGGTCACGGACGTCGTAGCCGAGGGCAAAGACGAAGCTGGTGACGATCAGGCCTGCCCAGATGTAGTTCAGCATCGACCGGCCGGGTTCGTGGTGGAGACTTTGCGGGGATGGGGAACCAATACGACCGGCAGGCGGGGTCTGGCAAGCAGCCTCGCGTCGCTGGGGCCGTAGTTAACTCTGCGGTGTTGTCACCCTGAGCGAAGCGAAGGGGACCATATCGAGCATGGCCCGCGCCGCCGAGCGCGCGGCGGTCTCCCGCTCGACCATCCACAAGGTGGAAAGAGGCGACCCAGGCGTCGGCCTCGGCGTCTATGCCACGATCCTCGCCGACTACGGGCTGGTCGAGCGGCTGGAGCTCCTGGTGGAGACGCGATGGGACAGGACCGGGCTTGCGTTAGAAGAGTCACGCCTACCCCGCCGCATCCGGACCCCGAGCGTGTAACAGGTACGCCTACGCCGTGAAGTCCAGCTCCCCTCGCGCCCTCCGCTCCAGTGGCAGCAGGGCCGCGTACATCATGCGATGCACCGGCACGTCAACACCCAAGCGCTCGCCCAGGCGGACCACGGCACCCACCTGTGCCTCGAGCTCGGACGGCCGGCCCTGGATGACGTCCCGCTGCATCGACGCCGTACCGTCGGCCGGCAGGCCATCGACGAACGCGAGGGTCTTCGCGACCGTGTCGGCCGACAGCGCGATCCGGTTCTGGACCGCGACCGCGTAGATCTCCTCGAGCGCCTGCCGCAGCAGCTCGCGTGATTCGGGTTGACTCCGAATCACTCCGATCGGCGCCCGAGCCACCGCGCCGACGCCGCTCAAGGCGGCGATGAACAGGAACTTACTCCACATCGCGACCCTGATCTCCGGCGGGACCTCGGCGGTGACGCCGCGCGCCCGGGAGAGTGCCTGCCGAAGCGCCTCGACTCGCGCGCTGCTCGAGCCGTCCAGCTCGCCGAAGGCGATGTACGGCGTCACGCCGGCGTGCCGGACGTGCCCGGGGCTCTCGAGGTAGGCGAGGATTCGGCAGAGCCCGCCCAGCACCCGGTCCGCGCCGATGACGGCCGCGAGCTGGTCGGGGGCCTCGATGCCGTTCTGAAGAGGGACGACGAAGGTCCGCTCACCCAGGAGCGGGTGCACGGCCGCCGCCGCGTCCGGGACTTGCCACGCCTTCACGCCGAGGAGGACGATGTCCACCGCGCCCAGCGCGGCGGGGTCGTCGGTGACCCGGGCGGGATGCACCAGGGAGTCGCCGTCGACGCTGGTGACTCGCAGGCCGTGTTCCCGGATGGCGGCCAGGTGCCGCCCACGGGCGATGAAGTGCACGTCCTCGCCGGCTTCGGCCAGGCGTCCGCCGAAGTAGCCGCCGACGGCGCCGGTCCCGAAGACCGCGAATCTCAGCGCAGGCATATCCTGAGTGTGCCCGATGACCGAGTGGAAGGCAATCGGCCGCCCCTGTCACCCTGAGCGGAGCGAAGGGGACCATGCTCGATATGCTCTCCTTCGCTTCGCTCAGGATGACAGATCCATGTTCGCAAGTCGCGGAGCAAGCGCGCCGACCTCGAGGCGGTGCTCACGCCGGGCGACACCGTCTTCGCCGACTCGCTCCAGCGTGGCTGGTACGGCGTAGCGCTGGAAGGAGAGGTACTCGGCTACGTCCATCACTCGACGCTGAAGGCGGGCGCGCGAACGGAACAGCCGGTAGTGAGGCAGGGTCAGCCGGGTACCTGAGCTCTACCCGTCCGGCCTCACCAGAGCGCCGGTGGTCCCCCAGATACACCCGAGCCGCACCGGCAGCGCTCCTCGTCCCTCGCGTCCCGGAGGCCACCGCATTGGTATCGGGGTGTCATGGCGTCCTTCACGCTGATGGCAGAACCTGGCGTGGCGGCGTTATTTGGCGGGCATCGCCTTGCCCTTCAGCTCCACCAGAATCAGCTCGAACGGCTTGTCACCGACGTTCGCCGGCAGGTGCTTCTCGCCGGCGCCCCACTGCGCCGTCCCCGCCTTCATGGGGGCATTCATGCTGTTGCCGTCGGGCAGGGTGAACTTCCCCTGCCCATCGGTCAGGAAGACCGCGACATTCGCGGGGTGCTGGTGCATGACCGACTTCTCGCCTGGTCCGTATTTGATCCGAAGCACCCGCACCTGCTCGTTCTCGAACTCCACCTTGTAGTGCTTGGGGTCAACCGTGACGGCGTCCTGCGCATGCGCTGACATCGCGGCCGTGATCCAGAGCGCCACCAGCAGCATCACTGCTCTCATGGTTTGCTCCTTCGGGCATCGGGCCCTATGGCGTCGTTTCCGCTGAAGCTGATTGGGGGGACGCTCGAAGGTACAGCCGGGGACGGAGGGCGCAATTGCGGTTCGGGGGGATGTCGAACGGTACGACCGAGGAGCCGCCTCCCAGGGGCCCTGGCGGATCAATACATCACAGCGTACCGCGAGAAGTGGTCCAGCCAGGCCTCGACCCCAGCGCCGCCAGCGTCGTCGGCAGAGGGCAACTGCTCCAGAATGCTCTCATCCAGGTCTACATTGACGATCTCGCGCGGCAGCGTCCCCG
>JACCRH010000365.1 GCA_013813675.1 Gemmatimonadales bacterium | reverse complement strand
AGCGTGAGGCGGGTGACCGGCTCCGACTGCTGGGGCGGGGCTCCCCGGACCGCGAGAACGACCGCCCCTGCGGTGGCGATCGCAGCGATAGCGCCCAGCACCAGCGTCGCCCTCGAGCGCGGCGCGACCGCGGTGGCGCGCCGCACGGTGGTGGTGCGAGCGCCCTCGCCCTTGAGGGCCGTGGCGTACTCGGCCGCGCTCCCGAAGCGGTCGGCCGGCAGCTTGGCGAGCGCCGTGAGGACCGCGTCCTCGACCGCGGGCGGGACGCTCTTCCGCTGGGCCGTGAGCCCGGCGGGCTCGGCCGTCATCACCTTGGCGACGATGGCCTGGGCCGTGGGGCCGGTGAAGGGCGGCTCGCCCACCAGCATCTCGTAGGTCATCGCGCCGAGCGCATACACGTCGGACCGGGCGGTGATCTCCCGCTCCCCCATCGCCTGCTCGGGCGACATGTAATGCGGGGTGCCGAGGCTCATCCCGGTCTCGGTCATTCGGGAGCCGCCGCCGGCACTCGAGACCGCCAGCGCGATGCCGAAGTCGGCGACCAGCGCCGAACCGTCGTGCAGCATGATGTTCTCGGGCTTGATATCCCGATGGATCACGCCGCGGCGGTGGGCATAGTCGAGCGCGGCGGCGACTTCGCCGGCGATCCGGACCGCATCGCCGATGGGGAGCTGCTTCTCGCGATGCAATCGGTCACGCAGCGATTCGCCTTCGACGAACGGCATCACGTAGTACGCCGTCCCGTTCACCTCACCGGAATCGATCAACCCCAGGATGTGCGGATGTTGCAGGGTCGCGATCGTCTGGATCTCGCGGAGGAACCGCTCCGCGCCGATCACGGCGGCGAGCTCCGGCCGCAGCACCTTGATCGCCACCTTACGCCGGTGCTTGAGATCTTCGGCCAGATACACAGTGGCCATGCCCCCCTGCCCCAGCTCCCGCTCGATGCGGTAGCGGTCGGCGAGGGCGGCGGTGAGGCGATCAGAGACGGGACCGTCCACCTGTCGACACTCGTTGGCAGATGTGAAGGGTGCGGGGCGCGGCGGTCTGGCGCCGGCGGGTTGTCGATTGGGAGTCGGCCTGAATATCGCCGCTCAGGGACCCGGTAGCCAGGGATCGAGGCTGATCCGAGGACGTCACGGCCCCGATAGGGCCGGCACGAGCTCGTATCCAGCGGCGGCAAAATGCTGATCGAGTGCGAGCGCCCGGCGCATCTTCCGCCGCCGCATGACTTCGAAGCTCACGGCGTCGGTGAGGCTGAAATCCTGGTCGGCGAATCGGCGCAGCCAGCGCTCGACGGCCGTGAGTCGCAGGTCGCGGTCCACGTCGATGATTTCATGGGTCGGGTCGGCGGCGAGGCGGTCGAGAAACCGGAGCGCGGCCGCCGGCCCGCGGAAGCGCAGCAGCAGGGCGTGCATCTCCCCCATGACGAGCGCCGTAGTGACGAGCATCCCTCCGCCCGAGACCTGGGCGGCATAGGCCTCACGTGCGGCGGCGTGGGTCGATTCGCGTGCGCTAAGCGCGGCGAGCCAGCCGGACGTATCGAGGAACAGCGCGGCCTTCACGAGGAAGCTGGGCGCTGGGTGTCCGTCAGGAAGTCGTCATGGCGCTCAGCCAGTCCCTCGGGCCACTCGTCGCCGGCCATCTCGTCGAGGAAGGCGAGCATGGGGCTCCGGGCGCCATCGCCCCGGGCCGCGGCGGCGAAGCTCCGGATCCCGCGGCGCAGGATCTCCGCCCGGGACAGGCCGGTGGTGGACGCCAGCGAATCCAGGAGCTTGCGATCGTCAGGGGCGAGGTAGACCTGCACCGGCTCCCGTACCACGCGGCGGTGGGATTTGGGCTTGGACATGCAGTAAATGTACGATTTTACATGTACAAGGTCAACGCTCCGATAGAGCGGCTCGCTCCGCCCTCGCCTGGTCCAGTACGGACCTCAAGGCGGGATCGCTCTCCTGCCAGAGAGCGAGAAGCGCATCATAGAGTCTGGCGGCTTCCTGCGGGCGACCGAGCGCCCGCTGGATGCGCGCCTCGGCCAGGGTCGCCGGCCCGAGGAAGACCAACTCCTGCGTGGTGTTCTGGCCCAGGCCCCGGTACCACCCCAGTGCCTCCTCCCCTCGGCCCTGGTTCCGGAGAACCTCCGCCCGACTGAATCGTTCCAGCGCCCCTCCGTAGAAGGGCGACACGAAGGTCAACTCGTACCATCCCTCGATCCGCAGGGCCTCGAGCTCGGCGAGGGCGCTGTCAGGCCGATCCCGTGCCAGGGCGATCTGGGCGCTGAGTCCCTGGGCCAGCTCGAGCGCGAGCGGGGGTCCCGCCGTGATGCGTCCGGCTGAGTCCAGGTCCGCCGCGAGCACGGTCGCGCGGGCATGGTCTCCCCGGCGGCTGTCGAGAAGGCCGAGGACGTAGGTCTTCAGGATCTGGTGCACCGCGTTGTGACCGCTGTAAAACGCGCTGGGGCGAGTGTTGAGCGTCGCCCCTGCCGCCGCGTCCCACCGTGCGAGCCGGGACCGGGCGGCATCGAGTTCCTCCCGGGATTGGGGGACGAAGGGGCGCGCCCGGAACCAGGCATCGACCAGAGGGCGCTCGGCGCTGCCCAGCCCGCAATACCTTTACCGCCACCCGGCGGTCGTGCTTCAGGTCCTGCGCGAGATAGACCGTGGCCATACCGCCCGCGCCAAGTTCCCGCTCGATCCGGTAACGGTCGGCGAGGGCCAGTTGGAGGCGGTCCTGGGGCTCGGTCATGGTTCCTGGTCGGCGGGATCGGGAGGGAAGATGCAGGAGAATGGGGCGGCGGGCCAGCGGTTGAGGTGTTGGAGGGGGGTGCGCAGGCGAGTGGTGGAAGCGACACGCTCTCCGGGCGCCACAGTGCCCGCCACGCATGAGCGGGGCGACCACCGGCGGCGGAGTGGTGTGGCGTGCACTGACGCGCCCTCCAAG
>JACCRH010000359.1 GCA_013813675.1 Gemmatimonadales bacterium | reverse complement strand
GCGCAGCGGCGGGTGTTGGCGCACATCATGCACATGCGGCTCCAGGAAGTCCTCGAGTATGCGCTGGATGAAGTGACGCGTGCAGGCTATCATCAGCGCTTACCCGCGGGAGTCGTGCTTACCGGGGGTGGCGCCCTGACACCCGGCATCGTCGAGCTGGCACGCGAAGTGTTCGCGATGCCGGCGCGCACCGGGGTGCCGGGCCAGCGCCTCCGCGGACTGGCGGACAGCGTGGAATCACCTCGCATGGCGGTGCCCGCAGGACTGGTCCTTTACGGTGCCAGGCAGGTGGCGATGAGCGGCGGTTTCGGGACAGGCACCCGCAAGTCGCCGGCGGTCGAGAAGGTGCTCGCGCCGGTCAAGCGGTGGCTGCAGGACTTCTTCTGAGCAGGGCCCGGGGGAACCAACCATGATTTTCGAGCTGGAAGAGAGCGGAGTTCAGACCGCGCGGATGAAGGTCGTCGGTGTCGGCGGCGGCGGCGGCAACGCCGTCAACCGGATGATCGAGGACCAGCTCGGCGGCGTGGAGTTCATTTCGGTGAACACCGACGCCCAGGCGCTCGCGCTGTCCAAGTCCGGCATCAAGATCCAGATCGGACGCAAGCTCACGCGCGGGCTCGGCGCGGGCGCGCGGCCGGAGATCGGACGCCAGGCGATCGAGGAAAACCGCGACGAGGTCGCCCTGGCGGTGCAGGGCGCCGACATGGTATTCGTCACCTGCGGCATGGGCGGCGGCACCGGCACCGGCGCCTCACCGGTGGTGGCCCAGATGGCCCGCGAGGCGGGCGCGCTCACCGTCGGCATCGTCACCAAGCCGTTTCTCTTCGAGGGGCGGCGCCGGATGAAGCAGGCGGAGCAGGGCATCTCCGAGATGCGCAAGAACGTGGACACGATGATCGTGGTGCCGAACGAGCGGCTCCTCGCGGTGGTGGGCAAGGGAATCCCCTTCCAGGACGCCCTCAAGAAGGCCGACGAAGTCCTGCTTCACGCCACCCAGGGTATCGCCAGCCTGATCACCAGTACCGGGATCATCAACGTGGACTTCGCCGACGTCCGCACCGTGATGCAGAACGGCGGAGCCGCGCTCATGGGAACGGGCATCGGGCGGGGCGACAACCGTGCACTGGAGGCGGCCCAGCAGGCCATCTCGAGCCCGCTGCTCGACAACGTTTCGATCGCGGGCGCCACCGGAGTGCTCATCAACATCATCGGGGGCGACGACCTGACCCTGGGGGAGACCACCCAGATCAACGATATCATTCACGATGCCGTGGGCGACGAGGCCGAGATCATCTTCGGCGCGGGCAACGATCCCGCCATGCACGGTGAGGTCCGCGTCACCGTCATCGCCACCGGTTTCGACCGCGCGATCCCATCCGAGCATCCCGTCGCCGCATCGCGCCCCTCGGGCGCCGCCAGCGTGCTGAGCTTCCCGACCACTCGCGGGCGCCCCTCGAGTCCGGCGGTCCAGCCCCCCGCGGCGCAACCCGCGCCCCAGCGGCCCCAACCGCGGGCACCACAGGCCCCGGCAGCGGGCACGCCGGATACGCCGGAAATGGAGATCCCCACGTTCATTCGCAGGCAGATGGATTGATGCGGGGGGTGCGGCTGGCCGGAGGGCTTTTGGTCATCGCCTCGGCCGCCGTGCTGACAGTGCGGTGGCCCTGGCAGACCGTGGAGCTGCCGGTGGCCGAGGCCATCGAGGTCATGGGAGACCTCTCCACCGAGATCGTGGACACGCTCCGGAGCGGCGAGACGCTGTCGGAGCTGCTGGCCCGCCAGGGCGTGCTCGACCTGAGCCTCGCCGGTCTCGATCCGGCCGTCGCCCTCGACCCCCGCCGCCTCCGCTCGGGCCTGGTGTTCGCCTTTCGGCGTCCGGCTCCCGATTCGCTTCCCACCCGGATCACCGTTCGCGCCACCCCGGAGCAGCGGATCATCTTTCAGCGCGCCGCGGACCGCTGGAACACCGCGGTGGAATCCATTCACTGGCGCGCCGAGCCGTTTCGCATCGAGGGGGCGATCGACAACTCGCTCTACGAGGCGATCGACGCTCAGGTGGGAGACGATCAGCTCGATGCGGGCCAGCGGCAGCGGCTCGCCTGGGACCTGGCCGACATCTACGCTTGGCAGGTCGACTTCACCCGTGACATCCAGACCGGTGACCGGTTTCGAGTGGTCATGGACCGGCTCATTTCGGAAGACGGTGAGGTCCGTTTCGGCCGCGTGGTGGCCAGCGAGCTGACCATGTCGGGCAAGAGCATGACCGCCTTTCGCTTCGAAGGCGGGGGGCGACCGACTTTCTACGATGCCGACGGCAAATCGTTGCGCCGGGCGTTTCTCCGGGCACCGGTGCAGTTCCGCCGGATCTCCTCCACCTTCGCCCGCGCCCGGCGGCATCCCGTGCTCGGCATCACTCGCCGGCACCAGGGCACCGACTACGCCGCCTCACCGGGGACGCCGGTGATGGCCGCGGGCGACGGCGTGGTGTTGCGGGCCGGTCGCGCCGGGGGCTACGGCAACCTCGTCGAGCTGCGCCACCGGAACGGCATTACCACCCGCTACGGCCACCTGCGGGGCTTTGCCCGCGGGGTTCGGAGCGGCGCCCGAGTATCCCAGGGCCAGACCATCGGCTACGTGGGCTCCACCGGCCTGGCCAGCGGACCCCACCTGCACTACGAGTTCAGGGTGAACGGCGTGGCGAAGGACCCGCGCCGGGTAGAGCTCGGCAACGGCGCGCCCATCGGAGCAGGCGATCGCGAGGCCTTCGAGCGGGAGCGGGACCGCCTCCTCGCGCAGCTCTCCGTCGCCCCTGACAGCAGCTATCGCCTCTCCGCGATCAGCGCCTGGTGACGCTGGACGGCTGATCGCCGATCGCCGGGAACCCCGTGGATCTTTTTCCAGCCATCGACATTCGTAACGGCCGCGTCGTCCGCCTGGCTCAGGGCGAGGCGACGCGGCAAACCGTTTACGGGACCGACCCCGCCGCCGTGGCAGAGGAGTTCGCCGACCAGGGCGCGGCTTGGATCCACGTGGTCGATCTCGACCGCGCGTTCGGTCAAGGCGATAACGAAACCTCGTTGCGCCGCGTCCTGGAGCGGGTTCGGGGGAGGGTGCGGGTTCAGGCCGGCGGCGGGTTTCGCTCGCTCGACCGGATACGGTGGGGCGTGGAGACTGGAGTCGACCGGGTGGTGATCGGTACCGCGGCCGCGATGGATCACGGCTTTCTCGCCACGGTCGTGGCGGAGATTCCCCCAGCCCGGCTGGCCGTCGGCGTGGATGCGCGCGGGGGGCGTGTGGCCGTGCGAGGGTGGACCGAGACTTCGACCCTCACGACGGCCGACTTGGCGAGTCGCGCGATGGCGGCGAGCATCTCCACGCTGGTCTACACCGACGTGGCGCGCGACGGTATGCTGGAGGGCCCCGATATCGGCGGTGCCCTCGCCCTCCAACGGGACGGCGCTCGGGTCATCGCGAGCGGCGGAGTGTCATCACTCGACGACCTGCGCTCGATCGCCGCCGCCGGACTCGCGGGAGCGGTCGTGGGCCGGGCGCTCTACGAGGGCCGGTTCGACCTGGCCCAGGCGCTCGAGGCTGCCGGGTCGAGCCAGCACCCCGCCTGATGCTCGCCGGGATCGTCGTGCTGCTGGCGGCCGGCCTGGCTGCTTTCACCTATCTCAAGCTGGAGCGCCTCGGCGCGCGGGCCTGGCTGCCGCTTACCTCGCGAGCGATCGCGTGGTCGGCGCTCGGTGTTCTGCTGCTCAACATCAGTTGTCCGGTGACGCGCCCGCCCGCGCGCCCTCTGGTGCTGCTCGACGGGTCGCTCAGCATGGACGGGCCGGGCGGGAGGTGGGCCGAGGCCCGCGATTCGGCGGAGCGCTTGGGCGAGGTCCGCATCTTCGGTGACGAGGGTGACGCCGCCGACACCGCGCCAAGCCGGGGCCGCTCGCTGCTGCGGCCTGCGCTCACCGCGGCGGTGGCGTCGAATCGGCCGGTAGTGGTGGTGACCGACGGCGAGATCGAGGATGCCGGCGACATCCCCTCCGAGTTGCTCGGGCGCGCCGCAGTCCAAGTCTTCCCCCGCCCGCCTCGCGCCGACATCGCGCTGGTCCACCTCGCGGGTCCGTCGCGCGTCACGGCGGGCGACTCGATCGCGCTCCAGCTCGAAGCGCGGGCGGTCGCGGGAGCGAGAGCAGAGAGTCTCGCCGTTGAGGTCGTGTCGGGGGGGAAGACGGTGGCGAGCCGACGACTGCGGGTCAATGAAAGCGGAGCCGTGAAGTCCCGCCTCGCTTTCCCTTCGGCGGTCCTGGGTCCAGGAGACCACGTTCTACGCGTCCGGCTGGCCCGCACCGGGGACGAGGAGCCGAGGACCGACACCAGGCTCCATCTAGTCACGGTGGCGCCTACCCCCGGGATAGTACTCCTGGCGGACCCGCCCGATTGGGACAGCCGCTTTCTGTATCACGCGCTGCGCGACGTGGCGCAACTGCCGGTTCGCGGGTACGGGCGAGTCGACGGCGACCGCTGGCGCTCCATGAGCGATCTCTCCACCGTCGCGATCGACCGGGTTCGCCGAGCCGCGCGCAGCGCCGACCTTCTGATCCTAAAGGGCGGTCCCGGGCCGACGGGAGAGGGACGGGGGGCGCGTGGGGTGTGGCGCTGGCCCAGCGGGGGGAGCGGGGCCGCACCGTTCCCGGGAGACTGGTATCTGGCCGCAGCGGAGGTCTCGCCGATCGCCGGCGCGTTTCTGGGTCAGCCGGTGGACTCCTTCCCGCCGGCGACGGGGCTGACTCCCCTGGAGCCGCGCCCGGGCGACTGGATCGGCCTCTCGGCTCAATTGGGGCGCCGCGGCGCGGCGCGGCCCGCGGTCACCGGTCGGGAGGAAGGCGGAGTGCGCTCGGTCTCGGTGGCGGCCGATGGACTTTGGCGCTGGGCATTCCGAGGTGGATCCAGCGAGCAGAGTTATCGGACCTGGGTGGCCGCCACCGCGAGCTGGCTGTTGGGTGGTGCGGACTCGGCACGGGGGATTGCCGCGCCGATCCGGCCGGTGGTGCAGAGCGGGCGGCCGGTGACTTTCCAGTGGAGCGGCTCAGGGGCAGCACGGCCGTCGGCGGTGGTATGGACCGGGCCCGACGGGTCCCGCTCGGACACCCTGCGCTTCGACGGAGCCGGCAGGGCCAGTGTCCACCTGCCGCCGGGCCAGTACCGCTACCGTTTTCCCGGTGGCGGCGGAGGGACGGTCGCGGTGGAGGAGTACTCGGACGAACTGCTTCCGTCTCGTCCCACCTTGGGGAGCCGGACGGCCCGAGCGCCCCGTCCGGAGGGGCGCACCGCGGCCCGCGACTGGCTCTGGCTGTTCGGGATCTGCGTGGCGGCGTTGTCGCTCGAGTGGCTCGCGCGACGGCGGCTCGGGTTGCGGTGAAGAAGTGTTAGGATTCACCATGGCCGAAGGCAGAATGAAGGACCAGGAGGGGGGCCTGTGGGCCCGGCTCAAGCGCTTCGCGCTCACCGACGTCGGCGCGCTGATGCGGGGGCTCAACGCCGAAGATCTCGAGAGAATGGAGCGGGTGTTGATCGAGGCCGACTTCGGCGTGCCGGCCACAGTGGAGCTGACCCAGGCCCTGGAGGACGAGGTTCGCAAGGGAAAGCTCAAGACCGAGGACGATCTCCGACAGGCGCTCCATGGCCGGCTCACCGCGCTGCTCGACGGCGCCGGGAATCCGGGGGCGCTGGCGCGGAGTGAGGACGGGCCCACCGTCATCCTGCTGATCGGCGTCAATGGCACCGGGAAAACCACCACGGCCGCCAAGCTCGCCCGGCGGCTCCAGCGCGAGGGCCGCAAGGTGCTGCTGGCGGCCGCCGACACGTACCGCGCCGGAGCCATCAGCCAGCTCCAGGTGTGGGCCGAACGGCTCGGCGTGCCCTGCGTGGCGGGGGCGCCCGGCGGAGACCCGGCGGCGGTGGCCTTCGACGCGATCGGTGCCGCGGTCTCCCGGGGGCTGGACACGGTCGTCGTGGACACGGCGGGCCGGCTCCACACGCAGGAAGGGCTCATGGACGAGCTCCGGAAGCTGGTGCGCGTGGTCAGCCGGCGGCTGCCCGGCGCCCCTCACGAAACCCTTCTGGTGCTCGACGGAACGGTCGGCCAGAACGCGATTCAGCAGGGCCGCCTCTTCGCCCAGGCCGTGTCTCCCACCGGCATCGTGGTCACCAAGCTGGACGGCAGCGCTCGGGGCGGGGCCGTCACGGCGCTCCGGCGGGAGCTCGGCCTCCCCATCCGTTTCATCGGCGTGGGCGAATCGCTCGACGATCTGCAGCCGTTTGATGCCCGGAAGTTCGCGGAGAATCTGCTGGCCGGGCCCGCCTAATCAGGGCCCGCTAATGCTTCACCGCAGGAGCCACGCTCAAAGCCCGATGCTGAATGCTCGCCCGCCAAAGCCGAGCACTACTGATCCGGGCACGTTGCGGCTCGACATGCCGGTCAAGTTCCTCAAAGGCATCGGCGAGCGGCGGGCCGAGCAACTGGAGCGGCTGGGCATCCGGACGGCGCGCGATCTCCTTTGGCATCTCCCCCACCGCTATGTCGACGCGTCGT
>JACCRH010000341.1 GCA_013813675.1 Gemmatimonadales bacterium | reverse complement strand
GCACGCCCTCGTGGCCGGCGCCGGAGATCTGGAAGAAGATCTTGTTCTGCCGCTTGAGCTGGATCTCCTTGTCGTCTATCCGCCGCGCGAGCAGCATGATGCGGTAGAGGTCGAGCAGATCCGCCTTGTCCAGCTTGGCGGAGGCTCGGGCGCGGCTGGGCGTACGTGTGGCCATGGGGCTCGGGGATCGGGTCGTGGGCTCGATGGTCGTCGTCGGAGGGTAAGATAGCTTCTGTCGCCAGCCGGCGGACGTGGGGGGAGCTCCTCCGGGGCGCTCACGAACGCTCCGGGTCGGAGCCCGGGCAAACCGCGCCCGGTCTGGGCATTCGCAACGACGCGATCATCCCGGCCGGCCCGTTCACCGAGCTCGCCACCTTCGACATCCTGCCGTTCTCCAACCTGGTGGCGATCGTAAGCGACCTCCCCCGCGACCAGTTCAAAGAGATCCTGGAGAACGCCGTCTCGCGGGTCGAAGCCGTGGACGGGCGCTTCGCCCAGATCGCGGGCTTCAGGTTCACCTGGGATCCGTCGGGTACCGCTCAGATCCTGGACGAGACCTTCGCGGTGACGACGCCGGGCACGCGCATCGTCGACGTCGAGCTGGGCGATGGCACCGTGGTCGTACAGGACGGGACGGTCGTGACCGGAGCCGGCATCCACGTGGCCCCAATCGACTTCTCCGCGCGGGGCGGGGACCAGTACCCCTTCCGCGGGGTGCCCTTCACCAGTGTGGGCGTCAGCTACCAGCAGGCGCTGCGCAACTACATCGTCGACGGCCTCGGCGGCAGCATCACGGCGGCGCACTATCCCGAGGGCGGCGAGGACAGGATCGTCCGGACCCCTTGAGATCAGTGCAGGCAGCCCGGCGACCACCCCCAACCGGAGATTCTCCATGGCGCCTCGACGCGACCATCCTCTGCGCGGCCTGGCCGTCGCGCTGTCGGTGACCACCATTCTCGCCAGCTGTGCGGAGCAGCCCGAACCGAGTGCCCCCACCGAGCCCAGCCTCGAAGCTGCTGGCCGGGGTCACGAGGCCGTCCGATTCGCGACCTTCAACGCGTCCCTGAACCGCGCGGCGGAGGGCCAGCTCGTCGCCGACCTCTCGACCCCGGACAACGCTCAGGCCCGGACGGTGGCGGAGATTATCCAGCGCAACCACCCGGACGTGCTGCTCATCAACGAGTTCGACTTCGTGGCGGGCGGGGAAGCCGCGCGACTGTTCCAGAAGAACTACCTGTCGGTCTCCCAGAACGGGGCCTCCCCGGTGGTCTATCCGTATCGGTTCGTCCCCCGTCCAACACCGGCGTATCATCGGGGTTCGACCTCGACAACAACGGGACGATCGGCGGCGGCACCGACGCGTTCGGGTTCGGCGAGTTCCCGGGGCAGTTCGGGATGGTGGTGTACTCGAAGTATCCCATCGACCTCGCTCCAGGGCGGTGCTAACGCCACCCACCTGAGCGATCCCCGCTTTGACACGGCCGATTTCGCCGACGGTGCCCCAGGTAACCTCAGGGCGGACTACGTCCTGCCCAGTCGCGGCTTGGAAATCCTAAGAGGCGCGGTGTACTGGCCCGTGAACACCGACCCCTTGTTCGCGCTGGTGGGGGTGTTCCCGTTCCCCAGCTCGGACCACCGCCTGGTGTGGATCGACGTGAAGGTGCCGGGAGGCAGCTGAGCTAATCGCGCATGAAATGGCAGGTGTATCCGCCGGGATGCTTGCGCAGGTAGTCCTGGTGGTACCCCTCGGCGCTGTACCAGGTGGAGGTGGGCTCGACCGTGGTCGTGATCGGCCGCCTCCACTTGCCCGACGCGTCCACCCGCGCCTTCACCCGCTCGGCGGTGGCCTTCTGCTCGGCCGTCTGCGGAAAGATCGCGGAGCGGTACTGGGTCCCGACGTCGTTCCCCTGGCGGTTGAGCGTGGTCGGGTCGTGCAGCTTGAAGAACCACTTCTCCAGCAATTCTTCGTAGCTGAGCACCGACGGGTCGAACGTCACCCGGATCGCCTCGGCGTGGCCCGACTTGCTGTCGTGGGTGTCGTCGTAGGTCGGGTTCTCCAGCCAGCCGCCGGTGTAGCCCACGTCGGTCTCGAGCACGCCGGGCACGGAGCGGAGGATCTCTTCGACGCCCCAGAAGCAGCCGCCGGCGAGGACGGCCACTTCGGTCTGCACGGCGGTGGCCGCCGGGCGGGTCACGCTGTCCTGCTCGTTCATGTGGTCTCCCCAACCAGTTCACGCCGGAGTCCGGCGGATCGTCTCGTGGATGAAGTGCTTGCGCCGTGGCGGCCATCAAACTGCCGCCGCCATCGCTGTTGAAGAATGGGCCGCGAATCTTCCGCAGGTCAATGGGCTCCGGCGGATGCCGGAGGCTGCGCCGATCTCTCCCTCCGCGACGCACCGGTGAACCATGGCTGGCGTCGCGCGGCTAATCCGAACGTCGGCGCATCACCAACGGACACGTTCTTCAGTCCGGCCGCGTCCGCGGCCTGGCGGATGTCGCGGAGCCGGGCCGAGTCCAGCTCGGTGGCGTAGATGCGTCCCGACGGCCCGACCTCACGCGCCAGCGCGACCGTGAGCTCTCCCCGGCCGGCTCCGATGTCCGCCACGGTCTGTCCGGCGCCGAGCTTGAGCGCGGTGACGAGGCGGGCGGCGTCGGTGGCGAATTCGTCCTGGGCATTGGCGCAGGCGGGAAATGCCGTCATCGCGGCCAGGGCGAATACGAGCAGCGCCAGCTGCCTCCAGCGAATCATCGTGTCTTCCTCGTTGGACCGGGGTCGTTCTTACTTACGGCCCTGGAAGAATCTTTGTGCCACAGCAATAGTCCAGTGTCCTCAATGGAGTACGCTCCGCCAGGCTGACAAGCGATCCGGCGGGCTCGATTCCGCGGCGGCGGCGAAGCATTTCGTGCGACGCGAGCCGAAATTGGGCGCCGCGTGGCGGGCGAATGCGCAGCGAGGCAAATCATCGCGCAGCGTCGTGGCGCATCCGCTGGACAGCCCGGGGTACGCGCCACGATGGTGCGACTGGAGGAGGTGTTGGGTCGAGCCGACATGCTCGCCGGGCAGCAGCGGGACCGGATCCTGGCGGTGCGGGCGTCGACCCAGCACAAGCGGCAGCTGAGGGCGAAGGTGCAGCGGGCGCACGTGACGCACCTGGCCGGATCGCCGAGGTAGCAGGGAGCGAGCTGCCGGAGCCGAGTAGTCAGGCCCCCATAGCGATGCTCATGGGGCTGCGAATACGACCCGGCCGCCGACCACCGTGGCCTTGACCGCGGCCTGCTCGATTCCCTCCGGCGGAATGCGCGTCAGGTCACGATCGAGCAGCACCAGGTCCGCCAGATAGCCCGGCGCCAGCTTCCCCCGCCGATCCTCAGCAAACACACCGTAGGCGTCGCCCGCAGTGTACGCGTGCAACGCCTCCTCGACGCTGATCTTCTCCTGCGGGACCCACCCGCGCGGATTCTTCCCATCCAGCGTCCGGCGCGTGACCGCAGCGTAGATCCCCAGCAATGGCTCAATCGGCGCCACGGTCCAGTCCGACCCGAAAGCGAGCACCGCCCCCTGATCCAGCAGTGACCGGAACGCATAGGTCGTTTTGATCCGCTCCGGCCCGATCCGCTTCTCCGCCCACCGCCCGTCGTCGATGGCATGATACGGCTGCATCGAGGCGACCACGCCAAGCCGACCGAATTGGGCGATGTCCTCCCGGCGCAGATGCTGCGCGTGCTCCACCCGGAAGCGCCGGTCCCTGACGCCGTGCGCCGTCCCCACGCTGTCGAAGATCTGCAGCAGGATGCCGTTCGCCTTCTCCCCGATGGCGTGCACCGCGACCTGCAGCCCCGCCGAGTCGGCCGCCCCGATCCAGGCGCGCATCGAATCCTCCGGCGTGGTGAGGATCCCGGGCGTCGACGGGTCATCCTGATACGGCTGGTAGAAGTACGCCGTGGTCGACCCCAGCGATCCGTCCATGTACCCCTTCACCCCGCCGATCCACACCCAGTCGTCCCCTCGGCCCAGCCGCGCCACGCTGTCGGCCACATCCTTCCACTTGCTGATCGGAAAATAGAGCGCCGCCCGCGCCGTGAGCGTGCCCGCCTGCTTGGCGCGGATATAGGTGGCGAGGTCGGCCAGCTCGACGCTCACGTGGGCGAAGCCCGTCACTCCGTGGGAGGCGGCGTGCGCCAGCGCGCGCTTGAGCGCAGCGTCGCGCTGCTCGTTGGTCGGGCTCGGCATCGCCGCGTAGACCGGGCCCATCGCCTCGTCCTTCAACACTCCCGTCGGCTCCTTCGTCCTGGGATCGCGGACGATGACGCCGCCCGAGATGTCCTTGGTGTCCGGCCCCACCTTGGCCAGCCGCAGCGCGGCGCTGTTGGCCAGCGCCATGTGCCCATCGAGCCGGTAGAGCATGACCGGGTTGTTGGGCGTGACCGAATCGATCCACTGCCGCCGCGGCAGCGGCGTACCGGGCCAGCTCTCATGGTCCCAGTTGCCGCCCATGATCCACTCGCCCGCCTTCCGCTCGGAGGTGAAGGCCGCGACCCGCTCGATGAACTCCGCTGGGTTCTTGGCCGACCGGAGGTCCACGCTCGCGAGCTGGAAGCCGCCGTCCACGAAGTGGAGATGCCCATCGAAGAAGCCGGGGGTCACCAGGCCCGACCCGTTGGACAGGACCTTGGTCGCCGGCCCCGCGAGCCGGGCGATCTCCCCGCTGTCGCCCACCGCGACGATGGTGTCTCTCCTGACGGCCACCGCGCCGGCCCACGGCTTGGCGGAGTCGCCGGTCCAGACCCGGCCAT
>JACCRH010000338.1 GCA_013813675.1 Gemmatimonadales bacterium | reverse complement strand
CATCGCCGGCCTGTGCGGCCCACGCCTTCCGAATTGCGGCGGTCAGCGCCTTCACGTTGGCGTCGTTCTGCATCAGCGTCTCATTAGCGCCGGCGGAAGAAGAAGCCGCCACCACCGAGTACCAGGACCACGAGGACGATGATGAGCAGGGTATTCGTATCCATTTTTTCCTCCTTAACAGCTTGTGGGGAAGCCTACGTGAGCCGTTTTTTGAGGGCGCCCCACAAGCCGTCACCGCACCGACTCACTCGGCGGCGGCGAGAAGAGCGTGTCCTCTATGCGAGGAGCGACTATGCGAGGAGCGACGCCGATCTCAGACCAGCTTGGGGCTGGTGCTCACACTATGCTACAGGCGAATTTCGCAGCACGATAGGGCGTTGGTACAACAACGAGGCTATTGGTCGGCTCGAGAGCGCCCGTCCTCGTCAGGCTCCGGGGCCGGGAAGGTACCGGGACCTGCCGGCGGCTTCGAGTTGGGATCTCGCTTTGGCGCCGGCGGTTCCTTAGGCGCCACCTCCGCTAAGTCTCCCGGACCCGACGGAGGCTTGGGGCGCACGGAGACACCTAGCTTCTTGCCCGCCCGGCGGCCTTTCAAGGCCATCAGCGCCCCCGTTTTCCCCTCTCCGGCTCATTCGATGAGGTCCCAGGGCCTCTTCGACCCATAGTGCCAGGACTAGTGCCAGCGGTGAGAGACTACCTGAGATGGAATGCGCCGTAGTGCGCCACCGTGCCGTAGAATATGCTAATTGAGGGTGCCAAGGGAGGTGCCAACATTCTCCATCAAAGGGACCCATTCCCTTCCCCCTTATCCGGCGCTGGCTGTCGCCAGGTCGTTTGTCACTGGGAACGTCTCTGCCCAGGGATTCCCACATCCTAGGACCGGGGCTCCACCTCCAGGTGCAGCGCCCAAACGTGGACCAGCCAATTGCCCAGGTCGAGCCAGCCGTAGCCTGAGTACGCCTCGGGCGGGGCCGTGCCGGGGTTGCGATCGACCACCGGACACCAAGTATCCCGCCGAACGCTCTGCTGGTACTCCGCATGTTCCGAGAGGACCCGGGCGTGACCGATTACCCGCGGCACGATCTTGGCCGCTCCCCGCCACGCGCCTTGGTCAGGGTCCACATACCCGCCGCTTTCGCTCATCATGAGCGCGCTCCGACCCGGCTGTCTGCGGGGGCTGCTGCTGGAGCTTCGAGATGTCCGTGTGTCCGCCAGCCACGACATGGAGCTACGGATTGGGAGGCTGTGACTAGGGGCAACCCCTCAAGGTAACGGCAGCCGATGGGCTCGCGGGAGACGGGGGCCCAGCCGGCGGTCGTCGGCCACGGCAGGGTTCCACTCTCCCGGCTCCTCAGGAACTCTCCCGCACCCTCGGGTGATCGACAATGCGAGCATCAGGCTGGGGGCGCCCTCCCCCGCTCTAGACGACCGAGGGTTCGCGCTCTATCCTGGATCTTGCCCCACCGCCCTGACGCCATGCGGGGACTCGCCCGCGCTCTCCCGGCCGTGCGGCATTTCGGAGGGACGCACCATGCGCACCACGCTCCTGCTTGTGCCCGCCCTCGGCCTGCTCCTCGGGTGTGGGGGCGGTGCGGACGATACCGCCGATCGCGCGGCTGGCGCGGCCGACCAGCGGCTCACCGACACGATGGTTTCTGCCTCCACAGAGACCCGGGACACCGCAACGGATGGTGGGCTCACCTGGGCCCCGGCGCCGCCAGGTCTCCCCGCCGGGGCCCAGGTGGCCGTCGTCTCCGGCGACCCGACTAAGGCCGGCGCCTTCACCATCCGGGTCGACATGCCGTCGGACTACGCGGTTCGCCCGCACCACCACCCCACGAGCGAGAAGCTCCGCCTGCTCGAGGGCACGCTGCACCTTGGTCACGGGGCCAAGTGGAATGAGCAGGGCATGAAGGCGATGGCTACGGGCCAGCCCGTGACGCTCGGCGTCAAGGAGCCTCATTTCCTCCATGCAGCTACCCGTGTGGTCATGGAGGTCCAGAGCACCGGCCCCTTCGCGATCACCTACGTCGACCCGAAGGAGGACCCGCGGTCCACGTCAAAGCCTTGAGCCAGCGCGATCGTGGTACTGGGGGCGGCGAGCACCGGGCAAGGAATCCGTACCATGCTGGTACAGATTGGACTGCCCACGACCGGTCGCTGGCAAGAAATCGCCCCGCTCACTCGCTAAGTAGGAGCGGGGCATCTCTTACGCATGTGGAGCCCCGCGACTCGGCTGCGGGCGCGCCTGACCGCTAGGCGAGAAGTTCCTCCACGGCACGGCGGACGTGGATGCGAGTCGTGTCGAGAAGCGGCAGACTGGCAGCACCCTCGCCCCTCAAGAGCAGAGGCAATTCCGTGCCGGCCAAGATCACCGCTTCAGCACCTTGCCGCTGGAGGCGTTCGATCACTGCCAGCACGCCCTCTTGAGTAGCCGCGCGGAAATCGCCCAGCACCAACTCACTCATATACTTCTCGTGCACATAAGCCATGTCGTCCGGCGGCGGCCTGCGCACCACGATGCCGCGCCTCGCGAAGACCTCTGGGTAGAAGCGGCCCTCCATGGTGAAGCGGGTGCCCACCAGGCCGACCGTTCTCAATCCCAGACCCTCTGTCGCCTGACAGGTGGCCTCGACGATGCTGAGTAGGGGGAGGGGCGAAACCCGCAGCAACTCCTCGAACACAATGTGGGGAGTGTTGGAGGCCAGCAGGGCGAAATCGGCCCCAGCGCGTGCGAGGCGATCGACGGCCTCCCGAAGGTACTCGGTCAGATCGGTCCAGCGGCCGGCAGCGACCAGACCCAGCATCTGGGTGAGGTCGATGCTGTTGATGAGAATCGCGGGATAGCTGTCGTCCTGCCTCTGCTCACGGTAGGAGGCAATGAGCAGTTGGTAATAATCAACCGTCGAGGCCGGTGCGATGCCACCGACGATCCCAAGCGTCTTCATGCGACCCCGGGGTGATGGGACCGGCGAGAAGGTGCCCTAATAACCGGCTATTCGCTAGGCGGCACGTTGTTTACGTGCGAGGGCTGAGTCTGAACGCCTATGGGGACCCGAGCACCTCAGCCACATCCGCAATCGCGAGTTCCCGCTCGGCTTCCCTCCGTGTCGGATAATCAGCCTAACCCTAACCTGACTCCTGGCCTGACTTCACCAACGTGCAGATCGTCCCATCGGCGAGCCTGGGGATCGCACCAGCCCGGGCGCCGCAGCCCTCGCTAGATGTGTTGACGGGCGTTTAGGGCCATGTCCCCATCTTAGCAACGGGCATTTCTAACTTGCAGGTGGATTCCGCCGAGGAGGCTGACGGCCGCTAGCCCATCCGGTCAGCCAGGCGCCGGCGACGCCCCCGGGGCTCGACGTGTGCCGACAAGTGCCCCCGATACTCGAAGTGCTCCG
>JACCRH010000322.1 GCA_013813675.1 Gemmatimonadales bacterium | reverse complement strand
GCCCTGACCGGCGCCACCAGCAGCATGTACGGCGAATCGGCGTCCAGCTCGAACCAGTCGGCCACCTTCTCGCGCAGCACGCTCGGCGCGAAGGGCCGGAATCCCTCGCGGAACTTGATCTTGATGTTCATCTGGGACTGCATCTCGGGATTTCGCGAATCGCCCAGGATGCTCCGGGCGCCCAGCGCGCGGGGCCCGAACTCCATGCGGCCGGCGAACCAGCCGACCACCGAGCCCCCGGTGAGGATGTCCGCGGTCCGCTCGATCAGCTCGTCCGGCTGCGCGCAGTGGTACACCGCGCCAACCGAGTCCAGGTATGCCCGGATTTCCTCGGGCGTGAAGTCCGGGCCCAGATAGGCGCCCTTCATCGAGTCGTGGGCGTTGACGGTGCGCGGCGACGAGAGCTGCCGGTGCCAGATGAGCTGCGCGACGCCGAGGGCTCCGCCCGCGTCGCCCGAGGCCGGCTGAATCCAGAGCCGCTCGAACGGCCCCTCGCGGAGGATGCGGCCGTTCCCCACGCAGTTGAGGGCTACACCGCCGGCGAGGCAGAGCTGGTCCATCCCGGTGAGGCCGTGGGCGGTGCGGGCCATCCGGAGCATCGCCTCTTCGCAGACCTCCTGCACCGAGCGCGCGATGTCGAGGTCGCGCTGCACCAGGTGGGTCTCCGGCACTCGGGGCGGCGCGCCGAACAGTCGGTCGAACGCCGCGTTGGTCATGGTGAGACCGCCGAGGTAGTCGAAGTACGTCTGGTTCAGCGTGAGGGAGCCGTCCTCCCGGAGGTTCACCACGTTATCGAGCAGCAGCTTCACGTACTTCGGCTCACCGTAGGGCGCGAGCCCCATCACCTTGTACTCCCCCGAATTGACCTTGAAGCCGAGGTAGTAGGTGATCGCCGAGTAGAGCAGGCCGAGGGAGTCGGGCCAGTGCAGCTCGCTCACCAGGCGGATGTCGTTTCCCTCCCCCATCCCGATCGAGGCGGTGGCCCATTCCCCTACCCCGTCCATGGTGAGGATCGCCGCCCGCTCGAACGGCGAAGGGAAGAAGGCGCTCGCCGCATGCGACTCGTGATGCTCGGCGTAGAAGATGTCGCCCTCGTAGTCCAGCTCGTTTCTGAGCTGCTTGTCCAGATACAGCTTGTCCTTGATCCACAGCGGCCCGGCCATGAGGAATGACCGGAACCCCCGGGGTGCGATGCCGAGATAGGTCTCCAGGATCCGTTCGAACTTGAGGAGCGGTTTGTCGTAGAAGCCGACGTGGGTCAGCTGGCCGGCCTCAATCCCCGCGGTGCGGAGGCAGTAGGCAACGGCCTGCTGCGGAAAGCCGGGATCGCCCTTTTTCCGGGTGAACCGTTCCTCTTGCGCGGCCGCGACGATTTCGCCGTCCTGGAGGAGGCACGCGGCACTGTCGTGGTAATAGGCCGAGAGGCCGAGAATGTAGGAAGTCATGGGGCGGGGAAGCTACGCAATCGCCGCCCCGCGGGCCACCGCGGAGCGCGCCGATCCTGAGCGGGCTGGCACGCCTGGCAGCGGCTCATTCGCGCCAGGGCACGGTCCCAATTGCATGTGGCCGGCTGGTGCCCCGCTGCGGGCACCGCCCAGCGATTACCCGCCGTAGGCGTCGACCGAGACGTTCAGATCGCGACGCAGCTCCGCGTCGCCGCTGAGCAGGGTCTGCCAGGTCATCTCGGGGCCCTTGCGGGCGCCCTTGGGCACGATCTTCACGCCCTCGGGTGAGATGGTGACGGTATAGAGCTTTCCTTCCACTTCCAGCTCGCGCTTCAGCGTCTTATCGAGACGAGTGGCCATCGGGTGACGCCTCCAAGGGTTCAGTTGATCCCACCCCCGAAAGATCGCCAGTCGGCGCCGATCGTCCACCCCCCGGTGCTAAGTGGTTGCCGGGGTTGAGCCTGGAAGCCGGTCACTCGTCCCGCAGGACCACCGCCGGGTCCATACGCATCGCCCGGACGGCGGGAATCAGATTGGCCACCAGCGCGGTTGCCGCGAGCACGCCGGCCACCAGAACGAAGGTGAGGGGGTCGGTGGCCCCCACGCCGTAGAGTTGGCTCTGGATCAGCCGGGTCAGAGCGAGGGCGGCGGCGATGCCGATCCCGATCCCGACCAGGGCGAGCCCCATGCCCTGCCGGAGCACCAGCCGGAGCACATCGGCCCGGTCGGCGCCGAGCGCGATCCGCACCCCCAGCTCGCGAGCGCGCTGGGTGACGGAGTAGCTCATGACCCCATAGATCCCGATGGAGGCGAGCACCAGGGCGATGCCGGAGAAGAGGCTCAGCAGCATCATCGACAGCCGGCGCTGGCCCACCGATTTCGACATCAGCTCCTCCATGGTGCTCACCGCGGAGATCGGCTGGTCCGGGTCGACCGATCGCACCGCGTCGCGCACCAGGTTGACGAATCGCTCGGGGACCCCCGAGGTCCGGACCGCCACCGCCATGTACGGCTCGATCGCCTGGCGGTAGGAGAGATAGAGTTGCAGCCGGGGGTCGGCGTCCAGCCCTTCGTGGGCGGTATGACCGACCACGCCCACCACTTCGATCCACTCGTTCTGGGTGGTGTCGGTCACCCCCTCGGGCGGCCCGAAGCTGAATCGCTTGCCGATCGGGTCGTCGTTGGGCCAGTATCGCCGGACGAACTCCTGGTCGATCACCGCCACCATGCGGGTGTCCATACGGTCCTCGTCGGTGAGATAGCGCCCCTTCACCAGCGGAATCCGGAGGGTCTCGAAGAAGGCCGGGCTCACGAACCGGATGTCGCCCCACGGACCGGGCTGGTTCTCCGGCGGCTGATAACCTTCGATGGTGAAGCTGCCGGTGGCCCAGCGGCCGCTGAACGGCATGATCGTCGTGGCGCCGACGGCGGTCACCCCCGGCACCCGGGCGATCGCGGGCAGTGCCCGGTCCCAGAACCCCACCTGCACGGTGTCGTTGGGGTACGTGGTCTGGGGCAGCGCCATGTTGAAGGTGAGGAGGCTGGATGGGTCGAACCCTGGATCCACGCCCTGCAGCCGGGCAAAGCTCTTGAGCAGAAGCCCGGCGCCGGTGAGCAAGGTGAGCGCCAGGGCTATCTCGGTCACCACCAGGCTCCGCCTCAGCGCGTGGCTGCCGCGGTCGGCGGTGGTGCCGCGCCCGCCCTCCTTGAGGGCGCCGTGCAGGTTGGGCGTCGCGGTGTGGATGGCGGGCGCCAGTCCGAAGAGGACGCCGGCCACCAGCGAGACCACCAGCGTGAAGCCCGCGACCGTGGCGTCGATCCCGATCTCGTCTGCTCGGGGCAGGTTGCCGATGTCCATCCCCACCAGAATCCTGACCCCGCCGTAGGCGAGCAGGAGCCCGACCGCGCCGCCCGCCAGCGACACCAGGATGCTCTCGGTCAGCAGTTGCCGGAGCAGCCGCTCGCGGGTGGCGCCGAGCGCGGTCCGAACCGCGATCTCCTTGGAGCGCGCGGCGGCGCGGGCGAGGAGCAGGTTGGCCACGTTGGCACAGGCGATGAGCAGCACGAAACCGACGGCGCCGAGCAGTACCAGCAGCGCGGGGCGCACGGTGCCGGTTGCCTGGATGCTGAGCGGGGTGACCAGCAGGCTCCAGGTCGGGGCGTAGCTGTCCGGGTATTGCCGCTTCAGTTGCTCGGCGATGGTTCGCATCTCGCCCTGGGCTTGCTCGGGCGATACCTCCGGCCGCATGCGCGCCGTCAGGTTGAGGAACTCGTGGGTGCGGTTCTCGTCGGTCATCTGGTCGGCCTGAAATACCAGCGGGGCCCAGATCTCCGCGTCCCGGTGGAAGAAGTCCCGGAACCCGCTCGGCATCACCCCCACGACCTCGTAGCTCTCTCCGTTGAGCGACAGGCTGCGACCGATCACCTTGGGATCGGCTCCGAAGATCCGCTGCCAGGCGTCGTAGCTGAGCACCGTCACGTGCTCCCGTCCGGCCGCGTCCTCGCCCGGCTGGAGCGTCCGGCCCATCAGGGCCGGCACCTGGAGAGTCCCGAACCACTTGCCGCTGACCCGCTGGCCCCGCATCCTGACCGGCTCGCCCACCCCCGTCAGGTTGGCCTGCCAGGAGGACTGCACCGCCATCGATTCGAACGACCGCCCTTTCCTCTGGTAGTCGAGGAAGCCGGGCACCGACACCGGCGCCTCCATGCCGTCGAGCGAGGGATAGAAGTGCTCGATCGTGACCAGCCGGTGCGGCTCGACGTATGGCAGGGGACGCAGCAGGACGGCGTTGACCGCGCTGAAGATGGCGGTGTTGGCCCCGATGCCGAGGCCCAGGGTCAGGACGACGATGGCGGTGAAGGCCGGACTCTTGGCCAGCCGGCGGAGACTGTATCGGAGGTCCTGGAGCAAGGTATCCATGGGGGCACTCGTTGGGCGTGGGCGGGAGACGCGGCGACCCAACTTGGACGGCCTGAGCGGGCGAAAGGTTGCGGTCGGCGGGCCCTCAGGCCCGGAGGGCCGCCGCGACCGAAGCGGCGTCCGGATAGCGGCGGCCGGGCTCCTTCTCCAACAGGCGACTCACGACCGCCTCGACCTCCGTCGGCACTTCCGGCCGGAGCGACCGGACCTTGGGGGGCTCGCCACGACGCACCGCGTGGAAGAGCAGCTCGATGGACGGCGCGGAGAACGGAGGGCGGCCGGCGAGCATCTCGTGGAGCACGACACCCAGGGCCCACAAGTCGGTCCGGTGGTCGAGGGTCCCGCCCGCCGCCTGCTCCGGGCTCATGTAAGCCAGCGTGCCGAGCACCAGGCCGGTGCGAGTGAGCTTCTCGCCGGCGATCTTCGCGATTCCGAAGTCGAGGATCTTGAGGCTCCGATCGGCGGCGAACATGAGGTTGGCGGGCTTGATGTCGCGGTGGATGACGCCGGCGGCGTGCGCATGAGCCAGACCGTCCGCCACTTGAGCGGCGCACCCGACCGCCTCGGCGACGGGAAGTGGGCCCTGGGCGATGAGGTTCTTGAGCGTGCCGCCCTCGTAGTACGGCATCACGATGAAGAGCCGGCCATCCTCGGTCTCCTCCACCCCGTGGATCGCGCCGATGTTGACGTGGTCGAGCGCGGCGGCGGCCTGGGCCTCCCGCTGGAACCGGCGCTTGAGCACTGGATCTCCGGCGAGGCTCTCGGAAAGAAACTTGAGGGCGACGGTCCCGCCGGCCTGGCGGTCGTTCGCCTGGTACACCGTTCCCATGCCCCCGCCTCCGAGCTTCTCCCGCAACTCGTAGCGGTCTCCGGGTCGAGGCTTTCCCAGCGGCGCTCGCGGGAGGTCGAACGCCGCCGCGACGATCCGCTCCAGCCGGCCGGTGGAATCGGCGCGCTCCGCGCTCGCGAGCAGCGCCTCCACCTCGCGCCGCAACGCGATGTCCCCCGCGACCGCGACCTCCAGGAACCTTCCCCGCTGCGGGAGCGGGAGGTCGGAGCACTGGTCGAAGAGGACCTCGATGCGCTGGCGTCGGGAGGGGTCGGTGGTCATGGTGCCTTCCAGCGCTACAGGAGCGCCAATGTCATCCTGAGCGAAGCGAAGCAGACATACGTCGGGTCATGCCTCCTTCGCTTCGCTCAGGATGACAGTCGCCCGGCGCGCCGCTCCAGTAGGAGAAGTACCAGCAGGTCAGCGGCGGGGTAGCCTCGTACGTCGAGGGGATCACCGTGCGTGCCAGCCGGGAGTTCCGGCCGTCGGCGCCGATCGTCATGGTCGCCCGCTCGGTCACCAGCGCGCCGCCGGCGCGGCCCCGGCCGCGGATTCCGGTGATCCGCGTGCCGTCGCCGATGTAGTCATGCACCGAGAACTCGGTTCGCAGCTCTGCTCCCTTCGCGCACCGTCGTCTGCCCCACCGCGACTCCCGCGACGTCGGTGATCGCATTGAGCCGGCCGGTCGGCAGCGTGCCCGGCGCGACGCCGAGATCGCGGGCGCGGGATCGTTGCTGAGCGTATGGGGTGGAGACGACGAGAAGGGTGAGCGCGAGGGAAAGAAGCTGCGTCATTCCTCGGGCCCCAGGTCGGCGCCGTATTGGTAGGATTCGCCCACTCCGTCCAGCATGCTCTTCCATTCCCGCCCGTGCCGACGCATGACCATGACCTCGGCCTGATGGGTGTCCCGGGGGAAGTCGCGGAACATCTCGGGCATGAGTCCCAACGGCTGCACCACGGGGCGCTCCACTACGACGTAGGCCAGCGTGTCGCTGGCCCGAACAGCGCCGATCACCCGGTAGGCCGGGGCATGCGTCGGCGGTGAGGCTGCCGAATCACCCCCCACCGCCCGCGTCGCCCGGAACCACCGGGCGAACACCGTGTCCGGTGAGGTGTGCGCCAGCGAGTCCTCGGTCGGAACCTGGAACACGGAGTCGAGCATGTGGCGCACCTGACGGGTACGGGCCCGCTGCCAGCGGGTCTCGAGAGTAGAGTCCACCAACGAGTCGCTGCCCAGCGAATCCATCGCCGGCCAGGCGCTGCCGAGCATCCGGATCTGAAAGGTCTGACGACCGCGGAACCGAACCAGGGCATCGGGGTGCGCCAGCCGCAGAAGGGCCGCCCAGTCCCCGGTCGAATCCGCCTGGGCCACCGCTCGAGCCACCGCTTCCGGCGGCGGATGCGGCTGTTGCTGCCCTCCCGCGACCGCCGGCGACGCCGCCAGCGCCAACGCCAGCAGACAACCAGTGACCCGGCATGGGTGGGGACGGGAGTCGGGCGAGGTCGTGGCGTCCATCAGCGGGAAGTCGTACGGGTTCACGGATACCTCGGCGGGGCGCCGGGAGCGATCCTCGCGGACCGTCCGGCGCTCGGTCGCCTACTTCCCGAATGCGCCGCCCAGTCCCTTGGCTGCGCCGGCCAGATCTCCGGCGCCGCCGCCACCTCCCGCGAGCGCGCTCTCGAGCTGCGTGGCGATCGGGGTCGGCAGCCTGGACTTCGCGAAGTCGAGCACGGTCTCCACCGCGAGCTTGGCCTTGTCCGGCGCGAGGCCGGTGCGCTGGGCGACCTGGTCGATGAGCTCCTGCATGTGCCACCTCTGTCGAAAGAGAAAGGGGCGGTCGGTTCGCGCCCGCCCCTCTCAGCATAGCATGGTGGGACCTCAGTCATCTACCTCGACCTTCAGACTGGTGGCGGAGATGACCGCCGGAGGCCCGGCGGATTCCACCGTGCCCCGCCCTTCCGCGCGCACCGGACGTCCCGCCGTGACCGCGTCGGCGGTGGATTCCAGCGTGCGGCCGTTGACCTCGATCGTCAGGCCCAGCACCCGCAGAACGGCGG
>JACCRH010000316.1 GCA_013813675.1 Gemmatimonadales bacterium | reverse complement strand
CCGCGCCTCGACGTGGCCCGGACTGGCCAGGAGCAGCTCGCGGTAGAGCGCGGCGGCCTGGTCCGGGGACGACACGGCCGCGGCATCGGCTCGCTCCAGGAGCAGTCCGACCGCGGCCCCAGCGTCTGCGTCGGGGGATGTCGTCATGTGGGCAAGTGTATGGTAGAGGCAGGCCAACGAAACGGGAACCCGTTGACCCTCGACGCGGGCTTCGGGTACCTTTCGGGGCTATGGCTCAGGAATATCTGGTGGTGCGGGGCGCCCGCGAGCACAACCTCAAAAACATCTCCGTCGCCATCCCGCGCAACCGGCTCACCGTGATCACCGGGCTTTCCGGCTCGGGGAAGTCGTCGCTCGCCTTCGACACGATTTATGCCGAAGGCCAGCGGCGCTACGTCGAGTCGCTGTCGGCCTACGCCCGGCAGTTTCTCGGACTCATGGAAAAGCCCGACGTGGACGCGATCGAAGGCCTGTCGCCCGCCATCTCGATCGAGCAGAAGACCACCGGCCAGAACCCCCGCTCCACCGTGGGCACGGTCACCGAGATCTACGACTACCTGCGGCTCCTCTGGGCCAGGGCCGGAGTCCCCCACTGTCCCAATGACGGCACGCCAGTCACCCGGCAGAGCGCGGCGCAGATCACCGATACCGTGCTGAGCTGGCCGGCCGAGGGTCGGATCGAGATTCTGGCCCCCATGGTCCGGGGGCGCAAAGGCGAGTTCCGCGACCTCTTCGAGGACGTTCGCAAGCGCGGGTTCGTGCGGGTCCGGGTGGACGGACGGACCTACGATCTGGGCGAGGTTCCAGCGCTGAATCGCCGACAAAACCACGAGATCGCCGTCGTGGTGGACCGGCTGGTCATCCGGGCGGCTGACCGCGGACGCCTCAATGATTCGATCGAGACCGCGTTGAAGACGGCGGACGGATTGGTCGAGGTCGTGCGGCACGACGGGACGCCGGCCCTCCGTTCCGTCGTGTTCTCCGAGCGCTTTGCCTGTCCGGTGTGCGGCCTCTCGTTGCCCGAGCTGGAGCCGCGCCAGTTCTCCTTCAATTCACCGTTCGGCGCCTGTCCCGACTGCCACGGCGTGGGCACCCGCCGTGAGGTGAACGCGGAGCTGATCCTGGGCGACCCCAGCATCTCGATCCTCGAGGGCGTGATCCTGCCCTGGGGCGAGCCGTCCGGGTATCTGCGGAAGGTGGTGCTGCCGACCCTGGCCACGGCTTTCAAGTTCGACCTCAACGCGCCGTGGGGGGAGCACAGTGATTCGGCGAAGCAGGCGCTGCTGCACGGGGCGCCCGGGCGCTTCAAGTTCCCCACCGAGACCCGCCCCGAGGCGCAGCGAGGGGGAGCTCGGAGCCGCGGCGAGTACGAGAGCGAGTGGGAGGGGGTGCTCCGGAATGTGGAACGCCGCTATCGCGAGTCGACCAGCGATGCGGTGCGGGCGTCGCTCGAGGAGTTCATGATCGAGCAGCCGTGCCAGACCTGCGGCGGGAAGCGGCTCAAGCCGGAGAGTCTGGCCGTGCTGGTGAACGGGCGGAGCGTGGGCGACGTGGTGGACCTGCCGGTGGAGCGGGCCCTGGAGTTCTTCGAGGGGGTGCCCCTCAGATCGAACGGCCGGCAGGGACTGGATCCCGATATCGCGGGCCCCATCCTCAAGGAGGTGGGGGACCGCCTGCGCTTCCTGCGGGACGTGGGCCTGGACTACCTGACGTTGGGCCGCGGCGCCACCTCGCTGTCGGGAGGCGAGACCCAGCGGATCCGACTCGCCACCCAGATCGGCTCCCGGCTGGTCGGCGTGCTGTACATCCTGGACGAGCCCAGCATCGGGCTGCATCAGCGGGACAACGAACGGCTGCTCGGCACACTGCGAGGCCTCCGGGATCTGGGCAACACCGTCATCGTGGTGGAGCATGATGCCGAGACCATCCAGGCATCGGACTACGTGATCGACCTGGGACCCCGAGCCGGACGGTTCGGCGGCGAGGTCGTCGCCGAGGGAAGCGTCGAGGACATCCGGCGGCATCCCACGTCACTTACCGGGCGCTACCTCCGCTCGGAGCTGCGGGTGCCGGTACCGTCCGGCCGGCGGCAGGCGGGGCGCGGGCATCGGCTGCGCGTGGTCGGCGCCAGGGCCAACAATCTCCAGAATCTCACCGTGGACATCCCGCTCGGCATGTTCGTGGCGATCACCGGCGTGTCGGGGTCGGGCAAGTCGACGTTGGTGACCGACATTCTCTACCAGGCGTTGGCCCGCAACTTCTACCGAGCGAAGGTCATCCCCGGTGCCCACACCCGGATCGAGGGCCTGGACCGGATCGACAAGGTCATCGACATCGACCAGAGCCCCATCGGCCGCACCCCCCGCTCCAACCCCGCGACCTACACCGGCCTGTTCACCCCGATCAGGGAGCTGTTCACCCAACTTCCCGACGCGAAGCTCCGCGGGTACGGGCCCGGACGCTTCTCGTTCAACGTGAAGGGTGGACGCTGCGAGGCGTGCCAGGGCGACGGCCTGGTGAAAATCGAGATGCACTTCCTGCCCGACGTCTACGTGCCCTGCGAGGTCTGCAAGGGGCGCCGCTACAACCGGGAGACTCTGGAGGTCCGCTACAAGGGCAGGAGCATCGCCGACGTGCTCGATCTGACCGTGGCCGACGCGCTCGACTTCTTCGGCAATCAGCGCCGAATCGCCGAGAAGCTCGAGCTGCTGAACGACGTCGGTCTGGGCTACATCCACCTGGGCCAGGCGGCGACCACCCTCTCCGGGGGCGAGGCCCAGCGGGTGAAGCTGGCCACCGAGCTCGCCAAGCGCGACACGGGCCGCACGCTCTACATCCTCGACGAGCCCACCACCGGCCTCCATTTCGAGGACGTGCGGCTCCTGCTGGAGGTGTTGCACCGGCTGGTGGACAAGGGAAACAGCGTGGTGGTGATCGAACACAATCTCGACGTCATCAAGACCGCCGACTGGATCGTGGACTTGGGACCCGAAGGTGGGGAGCGGGGCGGGAGAGTGGTGGCGGAGGGAACCCCGGAGGAGGTGGCCGCCGCGGATGGCAGCCACACCGGTCATTTTCTTCGCCGGGTGCTCACGCCGCCGGCGTGACGAACCTGGGCGCCTTGGCGGCGGTCTCCACGGTGAACCGGATCCACATGCCGCTGAGCCCATGCCCCGGCACGCCACAGAAAATTCGATAGCTCCCCGCACTGTCCGGCGCGGTGAACCGGATGACATCCTTGGACTCCTGCGGCAAGCCCTCGACCACCTTGTTGGTGTACGCCCGGGGGATGGCCGCTTCACCGCCCATGTTGGGCATCGGGTCCCGGTCCGCAATCAGCTCCGCGCTGTGCGGCG
This sequence comes from Gemmatimonadales bacterium, assembly GCA_013813675.1. GTDB lineage: Bacteria > Gemmatimonadota > Gemmatimonadetes > Gemmatimonadales > GWC2-71-9 > CAVVWJ01. The sequence goes on along the minus strand of JACCRH010000316.1, from coordinate 1,697 downwards.
TGCCATCCTTCTGGATGAAGTTGATCACCACGGATACGCCCGGCGGCACCACGAGATCCGCCTCGCCGTCGGTGTAGCCGTTGAAGTTGAAGGGACTCTTGCCCCCTTCTCCGCCGGCGATCAGCTCGAAAGTGGCCGTCTTGGTGGCCGGATCCCACTTGAGATACTTGGAGTCCTGGGCGGCCGTGCCCGGCACCAGGAAGGCCAGGGTCGAGGCGACCAAGGCAGCGGAGCCTGTGAATCGGGCCATGGAGGTCCTCTGAGAGGTTCGACGAGGGCGCCGTGAAACCTCACGGTCCCCTCGTCCGAATGGTGTGCCCGGGATAGGCAGAAAGCTACAGGGATCCAGCCCGAACAGGTATCCTTCCGGCGAACACCGCCACCACCCTCGACCCGAGTTTTCCCAGTGAAACGTCTCCTGGTTCTGGTGCTCCTCACGGCCGTCTCCGGCAGCACCCGGGCAACCGCCCAGCAGGACGATCCGTCGCGCCTGACGGTCCAACGGATCTACGGCTCTCCCGAATTCGCCGCCCAGCCGTTCGGTCCCTCCCGCTGGCTCGGCGATGGGTCGGCCTATACGACCGTGGAGCCTGCCGCCGAAGGGGCGGGACGGGAGATCGTCCGCTACGATGTCGAGCGGGGAAGCCGTAAGGTTCTGGTGTCGGCCCGGCACCTGGTCCCAGCCGGGGACAAGGAGCCGCTCGACATCGAGGACTACGTCTGGTCGCCGGACGGAACCAAGGCGCTCATTTTCACCAACACCCAGCCGGTGTGGCGACTCAACACCCGGGGAGACTATTGGGTGCTGGACCGGAACAGTGGCGAGCTCAGCCAGCTGGGTGGACCCGAGGCCAAGCCCTCGACGCTGATGTTCGCCAAGTTCGCGCCCGACGGACGCCGGGTGGCTTACGTGCGGGAGAACAATCTGTACGTCGAGGACATCGGCACCGCCAAGATCACCGCCCTCACGACCGATGGCTCCCGCACGCTCATCAACGGCACCTTCGACTGGGTGTACGAAGAGGAGCTGATGAACTACTACGCCGACGGCTGGCGGTGGAGCCCCGACGGCAGCAGCATCGCCTTCTGGCAGCTCAACGCCGACTCGGTGAAGAGCTTTCATCTGGTCAACAACACCGACTCGGTCTACTCCCGAGTCATCCCCATCCAGTATCCCAAGGTGGGCGAGACCAACTCCGCGGCGCGCGTCGGCGTGGTGAGCGCGGCCGGGGGCCCCACCCGCTGGCTCCGCATCGAGGGCGATCCCCGCAACCACTACATCGCGCGGATGGACTGGGCCGCCTCCTCGGGCGAAGTGATCCTCCAGCGGCTCAACCGGCTGCAGAATCGGAACGAGGTGATGCTGGGCGACGCCAGGACCGGTCAGGTGCGGACCGTCCTGCTCGAGCAGGACAGCACCTGGGTCGATCTGGTGGACGACGTGGTCTGGCTGGATGGCGGCAAGAGCTTCACCTGGGTCAGCGAACGCGACGGCTGGAAGCATGTGTACGTGGTCTCTCGCGACGGCAAGCAGATTCGCCCCGTCACCAAGGGTGACTTCGACGTGCTGGACATCCAGGGGATCGACCCCAAGGGCGGCTGGCTCTACTACGTCGCTTCGCCCGACAATCCCGTGCAGCGCTACCTCTTCCGGACCCGGCTCGACGGCAAGGGAAAGCCGGCGCGGCTCAGTCCGG
>JACCRH010000312.1 GCA_013813675.1 Gemmatimonadales bacterium | reverse complement strand
TCGTCGAGGTAGTGCTGGATCCGGCGGTCGGCGGGGCAGAGGTGGTCGGCCAGGAGCCGGGCCTGCTCGCGGTAGCGGGCGAAGAGGTTGCCGGCGAGGTGGAAGACGTCCTCGTCGCCGGCGGCCTCCGCGGGGATCTCGACGCCCATGGCGGCGAGCTTGAGGAGGATGGAGCCGGCGGCGGCGCGGCGGTCGGGGAGCCAGACGGAGCCGTCGGGGCGGAGGCCTACGGTGTTGGGGAGATCCATCACCCAACGTCTCGCCTGGCTGCGATTCCGTCAACCCGACGAGCCGAGAGGCTCCCTAGGCTAAGTCACTCTCCACGTACGGCCTGGAGGACCTCCCGCACGGGTACGTTCACTCCGGCTACGACAACCCCTTTGTAAAAGCTGCGCAAGTCTTCGCGGAGTTCAGCGCTGCTCGCGGCAGCTCCGCGCGCCAGCGTGTCGGGTACCTCGCGCTTCGTGAAATCATACCCGACGAATACCTGAGCGATGTTCAGTCCCACTCCAAGTCCCACGAAGAACCTGTCGAGCGGCTTCTTGGTGATCGCGATCCCCGCCAGCAGATGTGGGGGCTGAAGGCGGGTTTCCTTGGTGTCGGTCTTGAAGGGAAAAACGTTCACCAGTGCCAACAGGTTCTGTCTGTCGATCTTTTCAGCTCGTACGACGCCATCCTCGCTGTTATAGCGGAGCTCCTTCACTTTCGTCACTGGAAGGCCAATACTCACATCCCACCAGTAGAGACCCTCATTGTCGATCTCAGACTTGGAGACTGACTGTAGGGCCGCAGGTGCATCCTTTAAGGCAGCCTCTGGAGCAACCTCGACTGAGATGGCGATGTCTGAGGGCTGCGCCACGGAGAGCTGTCGGCCACCACACTTCAGTCCCGTATCGGCTCCGCGCTTTGTTGCTTCCAACACGTCAAGAGCCAGATCTGCGGCGTCGACCAGCGATTGGATGGGGGCTTGGCGCTTCTTGGTGATCTTCAGCTTATATGTTGGATCACGAGGGGCCTTCGTGTGCAGGTACAACAGTGTGACCTCCCGCCGACCGAACAGACGCAACCGCGTTGGTCGCACTGACGCCCAGCCATCCCCTTTGTCATACACGTACCAGCGCTCCTTGGTGATCGCTTCACCCTCCCATGCTGCCAGATGCACGAGGTACCCGTGTCCCCCACGAGCGAGCAGATCCTTTGTGCTCACGCCACGGTCTGCTGCAATGCACAGGGAGAGAATGTTGCCCAGGAGTGCAGCCAAGCTATCGGCTAACGCGTGTTTGGTCACACCGCCCTTCTTGGACTTGTCAGCCTCGCGGGCGAGAAGGGAGTCATACCTCCCTCGGACCTCGGTATCCTTGATCTCTACCATGCCTTGCGTCACTACGACTTCGGTCTGCTGCTGACCGGCTGCCGACGTGGCGACCGCGGTTAGCACCCCGCCGATCGCAAGCGCTTGATGAATCATGGAGGCGTTCGTTGGCACGTGAACCTCAGCGGCGAGCTTGAGCAGGATGGAGCCGGCGGCGGCTCGGCGGTCGGGGGGCTAGACAGAGCCATCGGGGCGCAGGCCTACGGTGTTGGGAGGTCCATGGGAACAGGGGCTTGGACGCTGGGGTTGAAGGGTAGAGCCATGACCGGCCGGTTGAGAAGGCCTGTTCGGCTTCCGCTTGAGTGACCTTATAGCCGTCATTTGCAGGTCGCAAGGCGGTCGTCCTGGGCGTCGTCGCCACTTGCTCAGGGCGAGCGCCCCACGCCGACCGGGAACGCGCTTGGCCGAGCCGCTCCCCGACCCTTAGGCCGGGTCGAGGTTGCCGCCGAGGTGGAATCCGTGATTATGATCAGACTCAGCCAACCTGGAGAAATCGATGCGCGCCGTCGGCCTCATCACCACCGTTCTCATCCTGAGGACCGTCGCGGCCCTCCCGGCGCAGGCACCCGGATCCATCCGGGCCGTCGACCCGGCCCGTTTCGATACCACCTGCGCGCCTTGTAGGGATTTTTTCCGCTACGCCAACGGCGGCTGGGAGGCGCGGACCGAGATCCCTCCCCAGTACAGGAACTATGGCGTAGGACGTGAGATCCAGGATCGGACCGAGGCACTGCTCCGCAAGATCCTCGAGGATGCCGCTCGCGAGGCGCCGCGCAGCGCCGATTCGACCACCCGCCTCGTGGGAATATTCTTCGGCAGCTGCATGGACTCCGTGCGAGCCCAGCGCGAAGACGCCGCGCCGCTGCAGCCGCAGCTTCGCCTCATCGCGGGCATCCGCAGCCGCGGCGACCTGGCCCAGGTGCTCGGCGAGCTCCAGCACCAGGGCGTGGACGTCGGCGCGCCGACCTTTGCGTATCCCGATCTGGCCCAGAGCGATACCCTGAGGCTCAGCCTCTACCAGGGCAGCTTCGGGTTGCCGGACCGGGACTACTATCTCCGGTCCGACTCCGCCTTCGCGGCCGCGCGGAGAGACTATATGGCGCATGTCATCCGAATGTTTCGGTTGTTGCGGGAGACGCCTGCCGCCGCGCGGGAAGACGCCGAGCGTGTCTGGCGGCTGGAGCACGCGCTGGCCAGGGCCGCGCTCCCGGCCGAGAAGGCGACGAAGTTCCCCGAGCTCCACCACCCGGTGTCACGGAACGCGCTGGACAGCCTCGCACCCCACCTGGACTGGACCCGGTACCTCGCCGCGTTCGGCGTGCCCCTACCCACTCAGGTCAACGTGATGATCCCGGGAGAGCTTGCGGCGCTGGACAGCCTGGTCGGTGCTGCGCCGCTTGCGGACTGGCGTGCCTACCTGCGCTGGCGCGTGGCGAGCTTCGCGGCGCCGTTCCTCGGTCCGCGCTTCGAGGCGGAGCATCTGGCGCACCACCGGATTGTCGGTGGGTCGACTCAGCTCAAGCCCCGGTGGCAGCGCTGCCTCGATGCCGCTGACGAGCACATCGGCGAGGCGCTTGGCCAGGCCTATGTCCGGGTCGCGTTCCCGCCCGAAGCCAAGTCGCGCATGCTCGCTCTGGTCGCGAACCTGCGAACCGCGCTCGGCCATCGCCTCGAGCGGGTGGCGTGGATGTCGAACACCACCCGCGCGGCGGCGCTGGCCAAGTTGGACTCCCTGACGTCCAAGATCGGCTACCCGGACCGCTGGCGAGACTATTCGCGGCTGGTCATCCGGCCGGGATCGTTCCTGCCCAGCGTGCTCGCCGCTCAACGCTTCGAGGTCGACCGCCAGAACGCGAGGATCGACGGCCTGGTGGACCGCGGCGAATGGATCATGTCGCCGCCGACCTACAACGCATACCACAATCCATCCAACAACGAGATCGTCTTCCCGGCGGGGATCCTGCAGCCGCCGCTCTTCGATCCAACGGCTGACGACGCGGTGAACTACGGCGGCATCGGCTTCATCATCGGGCACGAGTTGCTGCACGCGTTCGACGACAACGGACGCCACTTCGACGCGCGGGGAAACCTGCGGGAGTGGTGGACCCCGTCGGACTCAGCCGCGTTCGAGCAGCGGGCCGGCGTCGTCGTCACTCAGTACGGCGGCTACGTCGCGGTGGACACGATGCGCATCAACGGACGCCTGACCCTGGGGGAGAACCTCGCCGACATCGGGGGCCTCGTGGTGGCGTACGACGCGTGGCGACTCTCGCTGCGGGGCAGGCCGGCTCCGGCGCCAATCGGCGGCTTTACGCCCGAGCAGCGCTTCTTCCTGGCGTTCGCGAACTTCTGGAGGGAGAAGACGCGGCTCGAGGCGCAGCGGATGTACGGGGTCAGCGACGCGCACTCGCCGGAGCGGTGGCGGGTGAACGGCGTTGTGGGCCACCTCGAGGCGTTCGCGAAAGCCTTCGGCTGCCGCGAAGGCGATCCCATGGTCCGTCCGGCCGCGGAACGGCTGCGCCTCTGGTGAGGTGGAAGGTGGTAGAGATACGAAGCTCCATCCTGTGATTGCCGCCCCAACCTGCGTCTGCTAAGTTCGGCTAGGCCACCCGGGATGCGTACCCCCACTGTTGATCTGAGCCTGACCTGGGCGGGCGCTTTCCTACCCTGGCTGGCCGGGGTTGCTTGATGCTTACCTCTCCGCTTCTCGAGCTCCGCCTCTTCGGTGCCCCTGCCGTCCGTATCCGCACCGGGTGTGACGCGGCTGCGGTGCTCGCCCAGCCCAAGCGGGTTGCCCTATTCGCCTACCTCGCCGCCGCCACCCCGCACGGCTTCCACCGCCGCGATACCCTGCTCGCCCTCCTCCTCGGAAGCTGCACCACGGCCGCACCGGGCTCCCCGCCTGCCGCAGCCGCGCCGGGGCCCGCGTCCAGTGGTCCCGCCGAACGGCTGACCCGCGACACGCCCAGGGCCACGAC
>JACCRH010000308.1 GCA_013813675.1 Gemmatimonadales bacterium | reverse complement strand
GGGCGGGGAGGCCGGCGGCGGCGGCATGAGCGGAGCGGGCGCCGGCGGGGACGCGGTGAACCGGGCCGGCGGCGGCGGAGCCTCGACCACACGCTGCTCCCGGGCAACCGCGAACACCGCGCTGCAGACGGCACAGCGGGCCCGCACGCCCGCCTCGGGGACCTTGGCGGGATCCACCCGGTACACGGTCGCACAGTTGGGACAGGTGACGTTCATCTGTTCGTCCTCACGACGGTTCCCGGGCAGCCGATCCCTGGCGATCCTCGCCATTGTTACCCTGTCGCCGGTCCACTACGAACACGGAGCCGGGCAGCGTCTTGGCATAGCTCTTCATCTCGGTGGCAAGCTCGCTCACCTGCGCCGGATGTGCAAACTTCCGGTGCCGGTTGGTCACGATGCCGATCGAGAGCGTCATCAGAGGCACGCGGTGAAGCTGGCCCCGGCGGTCCTTGCCGAAGAAGTAGCCCGCCCGGCGGTCCTGGTCGTTGTACTGCAGCGGGATCAGGGTGTCGAAGACGTCGAGAATCTCACTGCAGGCCACGCTGATCTCGGTGGACGGTACCACGAAGATGAAATCGTCGCCGCCGATGTGACCCACGAACCCTCGCGCACCCAGCAGGCCTTTGACTACGTCGTGGAGGATGCGGGAGAGCAGATAGATGACCCGGTCGCCGTCGTAATAACTGTAGCGGTCGTTGAATTCCTTGAAATGATCCAGATCGGCGTAGCAGACCGCGAACTCCTGGTCTGACTCCAGCCGGCGCCGGATCTCCCGTTCGATCTCCGTAGTTCCGGGAAGCCGGGTGGAGGGATGAACCGAGACGTCGCGCTCGGTCCGCACCAGCATGGCATCGAGACGAGAGCGCTGTTCGGCCGGGGAGAAGAGGCTGCTGATCACCTCGTCCGCGCCGGCCGAGAACCAGGCTTGTACCTGCTCGGGATGGTGATCGGCGGCGAGGGCGGTGACGGGCACGATGGCGGTGAATGCGTCGCTCTTGAGACGGCGGACCAGAGCTACACCTTCGTTCCGCGCGCCGTTGCCGTCCACGAAGAGGAGGCAGGGATGCCCGCGCAACACGATGGACTCCACCTCGTCCGGACGGCTGAACACCAGAAGGGGAAAGGTGTTGGCCGCCGCCCACTGGCGGACTAACGCCGGCACCGGGCAGCCGTCCGGCGAGTAGAAGAGAATCGTCGGGCGAGTCCGCACCCTTTGCCTCTCGTAAGGGTTTACAACTAGCTAACTTAGGACTCCGGACCCTGCAAGTCAATCAGAGGAAGAACGCCCCCACCGCCACCATCAGATACACCGCGAGGAGCTGGACCCCCTCGAACCAGTGCGACTCCCCATCGAGGGTGATGATCGCGGTGACCGCCGTGGCCATACCCAGCGCCAGCACCTCGAAGGGCTGAAAGACCAGGTTCATGTCCTGCCCCATGAGCACGCCGGCGAAGACCAGCACCGGCGCCACCAGCAGCGCGATCTGGGTGCTGGATCCCAGCGCGATCTGCAGTCCCAGGTCGATCTGCCCTTTCCTCGAAAGCACCACCGCCGCCGCGTGCTCGGCCGCGTTGCCGATGATCGGAATCACGATGAGCCCGAGGAAGATCGACGAAAGTCCCAGGGTCTCGGTGGCTTCGGTGGCGGCATGAACCAGCAGCTCGGACTCTATCGCGACGCCGACGGTGGCGCCGGCGAGGATCAGCAGCGCCTTGCGGGGACTCCACACCGGCCCCTCCAGCGGATGCGCCTCGCCGCCGAAGAGCCGCCGGTGGGTGCGCAGCGAGAACAGCAGCGAGCAGCCGTAGGTGAGGATGAGGATCAGCGCCACCGCCTCCGACATGTGCAGCTCGGCGGCTCGGGCCGCGGCCTCGGGATGCACGGCGTGGTAGAGCGCGGGGAAGCCCAGGGCCACGACCGAGAGCGCCAGCATGCCCGCGCTCATGCCGGCATTGGTCCGGTTGAAGCGCAGGTCGGGACGGTTCAGCCCTCCCGCGATGATCGCGAGCCCCATGATCAGCAGCAGGTTGCCGAGGATGCTGCCGGTGATGGAGGCCTTCACCAGGTCCACCAGCCCGGCGCGCAGCGCGACGAGGGCGATGATGAGCTCCGCGGCGTTGCCGAAGGTGGCGTTGAGCAGGCCCCCGACCGTGGGGCCGGTGCGATGCGCCAGGTGCTCGGTGGCCTCCCCCATGTAACCGGCCAGCGGCAGCACGCCGAGACAGGCGACGATGAAGACCCACACGGCCGGCGCGTGCAGCACGTAGCCCAGCAGCATGCTGAGTGGAACCGCCGCCAGCAGCACCAGCCGCCAGCGGGGCGTGCGACTCTTCTGCAGGTGGGGCGGAAGCCCCGAGTGCTCCGGCCGGGACTCGCCCCGACTCTTAGGCTCGGCACGATCGGAGAGCTCCCGGCCGCGCGCCGCAGGCCTGGCCGGCGGCGTGCCGCCGAGCTCCGACCGGACCCGAGCCGAGGAGATGCCGGACTCGCTCAGAATCCGGGCCATGGCTCCCCGAGGCTCGTGCAAGGCGGCAAGCAGCAGGTGTTCAGCCGAGAGCTCGGTGCCGGCTTCGCGCGCCTCCTTCGACGCGATCTCGATCAGCCGCTTCGCATGGGAGGTGTGGGCCGGCTCCTCGCCCCCGCCGCGGGGCCGTCCGCGGCGGCCCCCGGCCTCGAGCCGTGCGCGAACCTCCTCCGGCTCCAGGCCGATGCGGCGGAGCACCGGCTCGGCCACGCCACCGGTCCGGAGCAGCGCCAGCAGGATGTGCTCTGCCCCGATCGAATCGTGCCCCAGCCTACGGGCCTCGTCCCGCGCCTGGGCGAGCGCCTGCTCGGCGCTCTGGCTCAAGGTGTGAGGCTTGACGCGGGGGGAGGAATCGGGGCTCAGAGCGGCTTGGCTTCTTCGATGAGCATGATGGGAATGCCGTCCTCCACCGCGTAGATCAGGCGGCACGCGTGGCACACCAGCGACTCGGGATCGGTGCGATACTCCAGATCGCCCTTGCACTTCGGGCAGACCAGGATCTCGAGCAGGTCGGGGGCGAGGGTCATGAGGACTCCTGGCCTGGCGGCCGGGCGGCCGCGGCAACGGGGTTGGGCTCGGGAAAACCGAACCGGGTGAGTGCTGCGGGATTCCGGCGCCAGTTGGGCAGCACCTTGACCCAGGAGTCGAGATACACCGGCAGTCCCAGCAGCGCCTCGACCCGGGCGCGGGCATGGGCGCCCAGGGCCCCGATGGTTCGGCCGCCCCGGCCGATGACGATGCCCTTCTGCGACTCCCGCTCCACGAACAGCGTGACTCGAATGTACACGGGCCGTTCCGCCTCGCGAAACTCCTCGACCTCGGCGTTGAAGCTGTAGGGCAGCTCGTCACCCAACAGCTCGAACGCCGCCTCGCGCAGGTATTCCACCACGAAGAAGCGCAGCTCCTGGGTACCGACGTCCTCCGGGTCGTAGGCGAAGTCACGCTCCGGCAGGCCCTCGCGGACGCGGGACAGCAGCAGCTCCACCCCGTCGCCGGTGGAGGCCGAGACCACCAGCCCGGCGGGGGCAAGCTCCTCGCGACGACCCTCCGCAACCAGGTCGGCCTTGGTGTAGACCGTGAGAACCTGAGCGGAAGGGACCGAGGTGAGCCCGGCGACCTCCGCGAACGACGGGGCCGGTGCGTCGGGGGCGGGGTGGAGGTGCAGGATCAGATCCATCCGGCCCAGCGCTTCGACCGCCATTGCCCGCATGCGAGCCTGCATCAGGTAGGCCGGCTCCAGCAGCCCGGGCAGGTCGTGGAAGACGAACTGGGTGTCACCCTCGGTGCGGAGGCCCACGACCGGCAGCCGGGTGGCCTGCGCCTTCGGGCTCACGATCGCCAGATGGGCGCCGACCAGAGCGTTGAGCAGCGACGACTTGCCGACGTTGGGCGCGCCGGCTAGGGCGATATGACCGGTGCGAGGCACGGAGGGAATCTAGCGATCGAGCTGCGCCAAAGCCTCACGGGCCAGCCGTTCCTCTCCTT
>JACCRH010000307.1 GCA_013813675.1 Gemmatimonadales bacterium | reverse complement strand
ATCACCGACACGGTCGGCTTCGTGCAGAAGCTGCCTCACCAGCTCGTAGAGGCGTTCAATTCCACGCTCGAAGAGGTCGGCGAGGCCGACCTCCTGCTACACATCGTCGATGCGAGCAGAGCGCCGGGACGACAAATCTCCGCGGTAGAGATGGTTCTAAAGTCGATTGGCGTGGCGGACAAACCGAGCGTAATTGTCATGAACAAGATCGATCTTCTTCCCGCGCCCGAGCTGGCCTCTCTCCAGCGGCGTCATCCAGAGGCAGTGTTCTGTTCCGCCGCCCGGCAGCGGGGACAGACCGATCTCTTGGCGCGCGTGGCGGAGGAACTGTCGCGCCTGAGTATCGAAGTCTCGTTGGACATACCGTTCGAGCGGGGCGATGTGGTCGCCCGTCTTCACGAGGAGGCAGAGGTGGTTAAGGAAACCTATACCGAGAACGGCGTCCATGTCGTGGCCCGTCTCGCCCCCGGTTTGCTCGGTGAGGTCCGCCCCTATCTCTCCCAGTTGTAGCGGGAACAAGAGTCGAGCGGTAGCGAGCGGACTTTTGGGGGACTGAGAGCGCGGAAAACCGCGCCGAGAGGCGCTCAAATCGGGGAATAGTCGAGCTCATCTGGCCCTGCCCGGCCGGCTTCAGGGGCACGAGGAACCCGAACAGCGGCGGTCCAAGTCGAGCTGCCTTGCAGCTTCGCTTGTTGCAGGGTCGTTGAGGGGATCCGGGTCGCCGAGAAGGTTTTCGAGCTGCCAGGGATCTTGTTTTAAGTCGTAGTACTCTTTGAAGACTGGAGTGAGGCCGTCCTCGGCGTAGTACTCGATGTATTGATAGGTCTTCGTTCGCAGCGACGCCCAGGTGGGAGTTCGGCCGATATCCACCCAGTACTCGAGTAGGAGTCGATCGCGCGCTCTCTTTTCCAGGAGCGACCGTCCATCAGGGCGAAACCTGGGGCCCGGAACGACCTGGGCCGCTTGGAGGATCGTCGGAGCGATGTCGATGTTGGCGACCAAGCCTGTGTCCACCCTACCTGCGCTGAAGTGATCGGGCCATCTCATGAGCAGCGGGATAGCCACCGATTCCGAATAGGGAGGCCGCTTCGATATTCCCGGGCCGGACAGTCCGTGCTCGCCCCAGAGATAGCCGTTGTCTGACATGTATATGACCAGCGTGTTGCGCTTGTCGTCGATTGCCTTCAGCTTTCTGAAAACACGGCCAACGAGGTCGTCTACGGACAACAGAGTCCGAAGCTGTGACCGTCGCGCCGAGCGCGACCTCCACAGAGGGGCGCTCTGCTCCTGCACGAATGGCGGTTTGTCGGTGCGGTCCTCTTCGTCAATGGCAGGGTTTGTTGTCCACTCGGGAACAGGTGCGCCTGCGTGTGAAGGCTCTGCGATGGCGGGCCCATGCGGGGCGGCTGTGGACACAAGCAAGAACCACGGCTGCTCGTCCGCCTTCTCGGAGGACTTGAGAAAATCGACCGCTCGGCGCTTGATGTAACTGGTGGAATATCGGTGAACGGTTCGGACCGACCCGTTCACGTTCCACTCTCCGTCGTAGTAGTGAGACCTGCTGGCGCCAAATGTAGCCCACTCGTCGAAGTGAGGAGGTGGCCTATCGATGGGCCATCCGTTGAGGTACTTGCCGAAGATGGCTGTTCGGTAACCAGCTCGATGCAGATGGCGTTGCACCGTTGTACTCTGATCGAGCTCGGAGGTGGCGCTGTTGTTGCGAACCAGATGATTGTGCGCGTAACGGCCTGTGAAGATCGAGGCCCGTGATGGACAGCACAAAGGCGTCGTCGCAAACGCGCGGGCGAAGAGCGTTCCGCCTTCCTTCATCCAGTATCGAGTGATAGGCATGTTCTTCAATGTGCTTTCCCGTTGATCATCAGTGATGATCAACAGCACATTGGGTCTCTCGTCATTGATTGTCTGCGCGCCGCCGACCGGTACGGTCGTCAAAGCAAGCAAGAGTGTTGCCAGGAGGATCGCCGCCCTTTTCGCCATGGCTCTCACACTCCCCCCCTCGTCTCTTCGCACGAAGGGATGGAGCATAAGGGGGAAGCACTTTGCGTCGAGCTTGGCTCGGCGGGAGCTCAGAGCGTTCTCAGGACCCCCACTACCCGGCCCAGGACCTCGGTCCCCTGGGGCGCTTCGAACGGCTCCAGATTCGGGTTGGCCGGCTCGAGCCATACCGCCGAGCCGCGATGACGGATGGTCTTGATCGTCG
>JACCRH010000290.1 GCA_013813675.1 Gemmatimonadales bacterium | reverse complement strand
GTGACGGCGCCGTCCGAGATCCGGACTTTCACGTCCTTGTTACCGGTAGCCGTCTGGACCTTGACCCCGAACACCTGCACCCCGTCTTCGTCTTCTTGCTCCACGGTCAATGCAGTCCCGCCCGCGGCGGCGGCGGCGATCTGCTTGGCCTGGTCGCTGGAAACGGGTCCTCCTGTAATGCCAAGCCCCTGCGCGAACGTCTGGTTCGGTGGGTTGAAGGCCACCGTGCCCGCTCGATTCGGTGCCGAGTTGCTCTGACATGCGCCGACGGCCAGCAGCGCGAGCGCTGCCAGCATGGGGAGCCCAACGGAGTGCATGCGTACTTTCATTGTACCCTCTGCTTAGTCTGTGAAAGATCAAAAGTGATCGGCTGCCGGGACTGGCCCGGATCAGCCGCCCTGCTGCTTCGCCACAATACGTGGTCCCCGACCATCAGAGTCACGGCCGGAACCGTGTAGGGGAGGGTGATCTCGTAGCGCACGGCCGGCCGGCGGTTCTCCACCAGCACCCGCCCCGTGCGCACCGTGTACCCGACCTCCCCCCCTATCGCCCGCACGCTCAGGGCCGGCGCGTCGGCCTGCCAGAGAAGGCGGATCTCACCTGCGCTCTGCGGGTCCCGGAGCGCGATGGTCACCTCGGTATCAGCCGGCACCGTCACACCCGTGGAGTCGGCGGGAGCCGACGCTGGAGGCAGCGCCGGCCGGGTTTGGAGGGTAGGCCTGCCGACGACGTTACGGAAAAACGGGTGCAAGGGAGATCCTGGGATGACGGTCGCCGCGACGGTAGCGGCCGCGAGAAGCGCCGCGATAGCCGCGGCGACCGGGCGCGCTCGCCGGCCGCAATGGGCACGGCGGAGGATGGTGGCGAGGGGAACAGTCGGAACCGGCGCATCAAGGAGCACCAGCAGTGAGGCGACTTGACCGTCCTCTTGCGCGAGGGCCCGGTATCGCGCGTGACACGGCTCGCAGGAAGCGAGGTGGGCTCGCACCTCGGTGGCCTGGGGAACGGCAAGCTCGCGATGAACGAGAGCTACCAGTTCGGAATCAGTCGGGTGCACCATGGATCTCCTCGTAGGCCCCGCGAAACGCCTGGCTCGCCCGTATCAGCATGGTGCCGACACCGGTCTCGGCAACGTGAAGGGCGGTCGCGATCTCTCGATAACTGTGACCGGAATAACGGAGCAGAAGAGCCTCGCGATCCCGCGGGCGCAGGTGGTCCAGCGCCGCACGCACCTGGCTCCGGCGCTCCTCCGCCAGGACCTGCCCCTCGGCGTCGGCCGGTCGATCTCGGTCTTCCGGACTGCGCTGCTGACGAGCGCTGAGCAGGACCAGCTGCAGGCGGGCGGACCGACGATGGTCCCGCAGAAGATTGTGGGCCACGGTGACCAGCCACGCGCCGGGGGTGTCCGGCAGCGTCCCACGACGGTAGAGTCGAACGAACGCCTCCTGGGCAAGATCGGAGGCCAGCTCGCGGTCGTCCGTCAAACGCACGAGATAGCGAAAGAGAGCCGCGAATCGCTGCTCGAAGAGCCGCGAGAAGGCCGTGTCGAAGGAATCGTCGCCCACGGCGGCGCCGCTCCGGGGTGCGGGTATTGGAAGGCTGGAGAGCTGGAGAACCGACATGCTGGAGAACCGACATACTGAAGGAACGATCGGGGCACATGGTTTGTGACAGGCGGGATCCCGTTCAGTCTTCGGCTGTGGTTCGTGTGTCTTAGAAGGCCCAACCGAGCTCGAGGCGAACGGCCCGAGCCCCGGCGTACAGCAGTTCACTTGGCAGAGCGCGCTGGCGTCCTATCAGTCCGATGGCGTTCCTGTGGTTGAGCAGATTCTCGACCGTCAGTGAGGTGGTCACTCCACTCCCGTGGGGCCACTGTCGGAGCCGCCATTCGCGGCGCAGACCGACATCGACCCCCTGAAAATCGGGGAGGCGGTAGGCGTTGATTGGTCCGCCGAGGTTGGTGGGCGTGCCGGCCAATTCTCCCTCGCCGCTCAAGGGATTGTAGGGTCGCCAGTCGAACGCCGTCAGGGGAGTGGTCGGCTGGCCGGTGCCGGCGCTCACTGCGAAGCCCAACGCCGTCGCCGCGTCGGGATGCAGCAACGCCGCGGCATACAGGAACCGGGTTCGCTCAAATGCGGGCGCGTAACCGATGGTTCCCAGCGTACGGGAGGCGCGGCTGAGCCCGAGCGAGAGCGCGAGCTCGACCGGCCCCCGCGCCAGTGAGGTGCGCGCAATGAGTCCAGCAGCGCTTCCCGAGCCGAATCCCGGCGCTGCCGTGGAAAAGGGCTGAGGCGATGTCGGCGCGGAGAGGAAGAGGTTCGCCAGGCGTCTGGTGTAGCCCTCCACACCGAGGGTCCAGCCGGCTCCGGTGTTCAGCTCCAGTTTCGCAGCCAGATTGTCGGCTCGGGCTACCGGCATGCCGGCGGCACCCGCGGTCACCGGCAGTTCCATGCCGGCCAGGGTAGTCAGGAACGATTCTTCGTTGACCCAGGACTGGGTGAACTGGTAGGCTCGCCCGGCTTGCGCGGTGAGCGTGAGAGCCTGCCAGGGTCGCACCTGCAAGGCAAGCCAAGGCTCGGTGCCCGCCCAGCCGAAAGTTGCCCAGCTTCCTCGCAACCCCGCCTCGAGGCTGATTGCATCACTCCAGTGCCAGCGTCTTTGAACCGAGCCCGCGATCACCATAGGAGCGAAGGCGATTCGCAGGCTCGCCGGTGGGTTGGGGAGATTGGGCGTGGGGAAAGAGTGGGCATCGTAGCCCGAGCGGAGCTGCCGGACGCTGAATCCCGCCGTCACGTCGCCCCGGCCCAACAACCAGGTGGCCCGGCCGCGTATTCCCAGCTCGACGAAGCGATTCGCCAGGCCTAGAGGACGACTCGGGTCGAGCCACTGGACGGATGTGTTCAGGCCGGCGCGCCACGTGGTGAGGCCAACGGTCTGATTCCCGATCCGTCCCTCCCATGCGATCCCTGCCGTATGGCTCACCCATTCCAGATCGTTCGGCGATGACGTGGCGGTCCCGCGGTTAGATCCAGAGAATTCGCCCTCCGCCGCGGTGGTGTCCGTCCGGCTTTCAAAAGCGAGCTGATTGGCGGCGCGAAACAGCAAGACCCGAAGCCGGCCTCTGCCCATTTTGAAAGCCATGGATCCCAGCCAGTCATCGTAGCCGTTCTGCTCCCCCAAGCCACTCCCGTCCGCGAAGAAGTTGCGCAGGCTGCGGCGTCCGCTCAGGAGAAAGTGCCCCCGCCCTCCCAACACCTCGCCTCGAACCAGCTGACGCACATCGCCGGGAGTCATGGCGCCCCGCACGCGCGAGCTGTCTCCGCCGAGCAGCGAGGTGCGAACATCGACGGTGCCCGACAGCCGCCCTCCATCCTCCGAGGGCGTTGCTCCGGCATGGACCGTGATGGTCTGCACCACGTCGGGATTGACGGCACTCCAGACCGAGCCAAAGTGCTTGGCGCCGTAGACCGGAAAGCCATCGAGCGCGAGCAGAACGTGATCCGCCGCGCCGCCTTGGAAGTGGAGTGTGCCTCCCCCTTCACCGTGAGGCGCGGCCCCCTCGCCGCTCATCAATGCCCTTTCCAGATCCCGTCCCCCCGCTGTCGCTCGCAACGCCCACGTCGAGCTCAGCGGCGGCGCACGCCCACCGCCAGAGCTGGCCGACGAATCGGCATGCGGCCCAGGGGCTACCACGATGATGGGGGCAAGCTCGAGCGGCTCCGGAGCCAACTCGACGTCTAGGCGAACTGTACTGGCCACCGGAACCAGCGCGGTCAACTCGAGGGTGAGACGACCGGGAATGCGGAAGCG
>JACCRH010000264.1 GCA_013813675.1 Gemmatimonadales bacterium | reverse complement strand
GCGCCGGAGTGGGCCGAGGCCCGGGACCAGGCCGGGATCGCGTACGTGCGAACCTACGACGTCGAGCTGACGCCGTCCTCCTCGGGCATCTCCAGCATCGAGGCGATCGTTCGCCATGTCCGGGCCTTCGGGCCGGTGGTTCGGCTGGAGCTGGATCGGACGGAGGACGGCGGCCACATCGAGGCCCACATTCCGCGGTCCCAGTACGACAAGCTGTCGCTGGCCAAGGGCCAGCGGGTCTTCGTGTCACCTACCAGCGTCCGGGTGTTCGCCGGGCCGCCCGACCGGGGAGCAACCCGCACCGCCTGAGAACGCTTGCAACACGCGTCGAATCTTTTCCGGTGGGCCGTGGGTAAAGAGTAGTGGCCCACACCGAGGAGAAGATTCCATGCCCCATCCCACCGCACGGGCGCGGCGGCTCTCTCCGCTCGCGCTCGCCGTCCTGCTCGCATCCGCGACACCCGCCCAGGCTCAGACCGCGCATGCCGCCGGGAAGGTTCCAATCAGCACCACGTCCGCGGAGGCCAGGACCGATTTCCTGAAGGGAAGAACCCTGACGGAGAACCTGCGGGTGCACGACTCGCGCGGGTTCATGCTGCGGGCCATCGCCAAGGATCCGAACTTCGCCATGGCTCACCTGAACCTGGCCAACAGCGCTCCCACCGCCAAGGAGTTCTTCCAGCACCTGGAGCACGCCGTCGCCCTCGCCGACCAGGCGTCGCCCGGCGAGCGGTTGATGATCCTCGGTACCCAGGCCGGCGCCAACGCCGATCCGGCGAAGCAGCTCGACCATTTCCAGCAGCTGGTCGCCCGCTTCCCCCGGGACGAGCGAGCCCACTTCCTGCTCGGCGGCACCTACTTCGGCCAGCAGGAGTACGACAAGGCAATCGCCGAGTACCGGCGCTCAACCGAGATCGCGGCGGACTTCGCCCCGGCGTACAACATCATGGGATACGCCTACCGCACCGCGGGCCGCTATCCCGAGGCCGAGCGGGCGTTCCAGAAGTACATCGAGCTGATACCCGACGACCCCAATCCCTACGACTCGTACGCCGAGCTGCTGATGAAGATGGGACGGTTCGACGAGTCCATCGCCCAGTACCGCAAGGCGCTGGAGGTGAATAGCCAGTTCGCGCCGTCGTACGTCGGCATCGCCAGCAACCTGATGTTCCAGGACAAGTACGAAGCCTCGCGCGCCGAGGCGAAGAAATTGTACGACGGCGCCCGGAACGATGGGGAGAAGCGGGCGGCGATATTCGGCATGACCGTGACCTACGTGGAGGAGGGGAAGCTCGACCTCGCGCTCGCCGAGCTGGAGAAGCAGTACGCGCTGGGCGAGCGGATCGGCGACGCCGCCGCGATGGCGGGTGACGCGACGTTCATGGGCAACGTCCTCCTCGAGGCCGGCAAGCCGGCGGAGGCGCGGAAACGCTTCGAGCAGGCGGTGCGGCTGATCGAGGGCTCCGACCTTGCCCCGGAAGTGAAGGAGAACGCCAAGCTGATCCACCGGTACAACACGGCGCGGGTGGCGGTCGCGACGGGCGATCTGGCGACGGCACGACGTGAAGGCGACGCGTTCATGCAGGAGAGTCAGGCCAAGAAGAACCGCTTCCAGATCAGGCTGGGCCACGAGGTGGCCGGTACAATCGCACTGAAAGAGAAGAGCTACGACGCCGCCCTGGCCCACCTCGCGCAGGCCAATCAGCAGGACCCCTATGTCCTCTACCGGACTGGGCTGGCCTACGAAGGCAAGGGGGACCGCGCCAAGGCGAAAGAGGTGTTCCGCAAGGCCGCCGACTTCAACCAGCTCCCGACCCTCAACTCGGCGTTCGTTCGGGAGAAGACCCGACGCTTTAAGGCGTAGCGTCTGCGGGTGTGTCACCATTGTCACCCTGAGCGCAGCGAAGGGGGCAATGCCGGAAGATGGTCCCCTTCACTTCGTTCAGGGTGACACGGTGGCGCCTCACCACTCCGCGACGATCTTCCCGAAGGTCTCGTTGGACTCCATGACCTGGTGGGCTTCGGCCAACCGGGTCATCGGGTAGGTGGCGTGGAGCACGGGGCGGAGCGGCGCCGCCTGGTCGATGCGCCGGTCGAAGAGCGGGAGCATCCGCTGGGCGAAGTCGGCGATCAGCGCCTTCCGCTCTTCCAGGGTCCGCACCCGCATCGCCGTGCCGATCACCTCCAGCCGCTTCCGCACCATCGGGCCGAGATCGGCCGTGGTGCGGCTCCCCGCCAGGAAGCCGAGCAGCACCAGCCTCCCCTCGGGGGCGAGCACCGCGAGGTTGTCGCCGAACGCGGGGCCGCCGATCGCGTCGAGCACGACGTTCACCGGCTCGGTCAGCGCCTCGCGGAAGGACGTCTTGCTGGTGTCGATGCCCACGTCGAGCCCGTAGACCAGTGCCCGGGCCAGCTTGTCGGCGCTGCGGGAGGTGCCGATCACGGTGGCGCCGAGATGTTTGGCGATCTGAGACGCCGCGGTGCCGACGCCGCTCCCGACGGCGTGGATCAGGACCCGATCCCCCGGGCGGACCCGTCCGCGAGTGACCAACGCATCGTAGGCGGTGAGAAAGACCTCGGGGATCGCCGCCGCCTCGGCGAACGACAGACCCTCCGGCACGGCGAGCGCCTCGTCCGCGTGCACGGTGAGCATCTCGGCCTGCGCCCCGCCCCCGACCAGGCCCATCACCCGGTCGCCCACCTTCCACCGCCTCGTATCGCGAATGGCTTCGACTTCGCCGGCGTACTCCATGCCGGGAATGTCGGCCGGCCAGCCGGGCGGCGCGGGGTAGTGCCCTAGCCGTTGGATCAGGTCGGCTCGGTTGAGACCGGCGGCGCGCACCCGCACGCGGATGTAGCCGGGCTTCACCTCCGGCTTCGGCACGTCGCCGATCGAGATTACCTCGGGGCCGCCTGCGCCGGTGTAGATCGCTGCTTTCATCGAGCATCCCTTGCCGTTCATGACAGAGGCACGGAGGCCACGGAGAACACGGAGTGAACAATAAGTAAGTAGTAGTTCTCCGTGTCCTCCGTGCCCTTCGCCTCGGTCTCGTATCCGGCCGCACCATCCCTGACTCTTTGATAAGATCTTGATCTTAGACCGCCCCATCCCTACCCCGCCTTGACCAAGCCCGCCACTAGGTTGAGCCCCAAAAGGAGAAAAGCCAAATGGGCGACGTGATCCATTTGCTGGGAACCGCGGCGTTCTTCGCCGCCATGCTGGCCTACGTGCGCGGGTGCGAGCGGTTGGGCCGGCAGTCCGACTCGGAGCGCTAGCCATGGGAACGGAATCGGCGGCCGGCGGCCTGATCGCGATAGCCATCCTGGTCTACCTGATGTACACCCTGCTGCACCCCGAAAAGTTCTGAGATGACCGCTAACGGCTGGCTGCAGATCGCCTGCTTCGGTCTCGCTGTCCTTCTGGTGACCAAGCCGCTGGGGCGCTACCTGGTCGCGGTCTACGAGGGGCGGGTCCGCTGGCTCGGGCCGCTCGAGCGCGGCCTCTACCGCCTGGCGGGCGTGGACCCCGAGGAAGCCCAGCACTGGACCCGATACGCCGGGGCGATGTTGCTCTTCAGCGGGGCGACCATGGTCCTGACCTACGTGGAGCTGCGCTTCCAGCACCTTCTTCCATTCAACCCGCAGGGAATGGCGGCCCTCCCCGACCGCCAGGCCTTCGAGACCGCGGCCTCCTTCACCACCAACACGAACTGGCAATCGTACGCGGGCGAGTCGACGATGTCGTACTTCTCGCAGATGAACCAGCTCGCGTTCCACAACTTTGTGTCGGCGGCCGTGGGCATGGCGTACATCCGCCAGTCGCGCGCGAAGCTGCGGGTCCCGCGTGTCGCCCGCGAGGGTGGCGCATA
>JACCRH010000243.1 GCA_013813675.1 Gemmatimonadales bacterium | reverse complement strand
AGCGCATCTCCTGCATCCGGTAGTTCTCCCGTCCCACCTGCACCCCGACGTTCGCGAGTGACACGGCGGCCCGGCTGGTCTGGTAGGTGTCGAAGGCCGAGCTGACGTCGCGCCGCACCACCCGCTCCAGATCCTGGCGAATGGTGCGCGCGACGTCGCGCGCCACCCGCGCACGGCTCACCTCGATCTCCCGCTGTCCGTTGTTCCAGATGGGAAGCGAGAGGCTGAACGTCACCGAGGAGACCTTGGCCGCGCCGGGAAAGATCTCGGTGTCGTACCGCTGGTGCAGCGCGCCGATGGCGAGACTGGGGAAGAAGTCGCTCCGCTGCGAGCGGAGCGCCGCATCGGCGGCACGCTCGTCGGCGCGGGCGGCGCGGTACTGCGGGCCCTGATCGAGCGCGGCACTCAAGGCCTCGGGCAGGCCGATCGGAAGATCGGGGGCGGGCGTGGTGTCGAGTGGCATCGCATCCACCGGACCCGCCGCGCCCACCCGCCGGCCCAGCTCGAGCTGCGCGGTGCGGAGCGCGTTCCGCTGGCGCAGCACCTCCACCCCCGAGCGGGTCAGCTCCAGGACCAGCTGGAGTGAGTCGGTCTGGACCGCGGCGCCCGAGGCCACCCGAGCCCGGGCGACGCCGAGGCCCTCGCGCGCGCGGTTGACCCGCTGCTGGGCCACCCGGGTCAGCTCCTGGTTCACCAGGACGTCGTAGTAGCTGGACTCCGATTCCAGCGCCGCCTGGAACCGCTGCTCCAGCTCGCCGGCCTCGGCGCTGGCGACCTCCGCCCGGGTTCGGCCGAGCTCGGAAAACTTCCGAAGGCTGAACACCTCATAGTCGGCCCGGGCCGATCCCACCACCAGCGTGCTGGTGGGATTGGCGGGGTCGGCGGGGTTGAAGAACGCGGTCGAATACTTGGTCTCGTCGAGTCCCAGCGACAGCGAGGGCACGAAGAACGCGAGCATGGCCGCTCGCCGGCCCCACTCCGCGTTGTCGATGTCGCCCAGGGCCTGGACGTAGTCGGGGTCGAGCTGGGCGGAGCGCCGGATCGCCTCCTCCAGAGTGACCCGGGGAACCGTGTCGGCCGCGGGCACCGAGTTGGGCGGGGCCGCCGCGGCGGTCTGGAGCGCGAGAAGCAGCGCCGGGATCACTCGGCCTCCGCCGGTGTGAGCGCGCCTCGGGGGACCGGCTGCCGCCGGCGCATCCGGGCGAGGAGCCGGTCGAAGATCAGGTACACCGCCGGCACCACGTAAAGGGTCAGGAGCGTCGAGAAGACCAGCCCGCCCACGATCGCGTACCCCAGCGGCCGCCGGCTGAGCGAGCCGGCGCCGAGCCCGAGGGCGATCGGCAGCGCGCCCATCACCGTGGCGACCGAGGTCATGAGGATCGGCCGCAAGCGGATCCGGCCCGCCTCGAGCGCGGCCTCGCTGGTCGCCAGTCCCCGCTCCTTCAACTGGTTGATGTACTCCACCAGCAGGATCGAGTTCTTGGTCACCAGTCCGATCAGGAGGATCATACCGATCTGGCTGTACACGTTGAGCGTCGAGCCGGCGAACTTGAGGGTGAAGAGCGCGCCGGTGACCGCCAGCGGCACCGCGAGCAGCACGGTGAAGGGATGCACCAGCGACTCGAACTGGCTGGCCAGGACCATGAAGACCACGACCAGTGCCAGGATGAAGGCGAAGTAGAGCGAGGCGCCGCTCTCCTCCAGCTCCCGCGACTCACCCGCCAGGGCGGTGCTGCTGCCTTTGGGCAGCACCTCGGCGGCGATCCGGTTGAGCGAATCGATCGCGGCGCCGAGGGTGAAGCCGGGCGCGAGGCTGGCGGTGATGGTGGAGGCGCGCACCCGGTTGAAGTGGGCCAGGTCCCGGGGGCCCACCCCCTCGTCCACCGTCGCCATCGCCTCCAGCTTCACCAGCTCGCCTTCGCGCCCGCGGACGTACAGCCCGGTCATGTCGCTCGGCGTGGCGCGGGCCTGGGGGTCGAGCTGCACGATTACATCGTACTGCTTGTTGGCCCGGGTGAAGGTGCTCACCTCCCGGCCGCCGAGGAGCACCTGGAGCGTCGTGGCGACGTCGCCCACCGGGATGCCGAGGTCCTCGGCGCGATCACGGTCGAAGCTGACCGTGAGCTGCGGCTTGTTCACCCGGAGGTCGCTGTCCACGTTGATCAGCCCCGGCACCATCCGCGCGCGAGCCAGGAGGGTGTCGTTGCCCCTGACCAGGGTCGCGAAGTCGGGGTGCTGAATGACGAAGTTGACCGGATTGCCCCAACCGAAGGCCGGGGGATTGTTGGCGAAGGCAAAGACCCCGGGGATCCCGAAGTACTGGGCCTGAATCCCGGCAATGACTTCCTCGGCCGACTTGTCGCGCTCCGACCAGTCCTTCAGGTTGCTGAAGATGATCCCCCGGCTCACACCGTCGCCGATGTTCACCACGCTGAAATAGCTGTCCACCTCGGGCGTGTTGTCCTGGATCGCCTCGGCGCGCCGCTGATATCCGTCGGTGTAGGCCAGCGACGACCCCTCGGGCGCGATGATGAAGGAGAGGAACCACCCGCGATCCTCGGGCGGCACGAACTCCCGCTCGAGGGTCCGGAATACGAAGCCGGCCGCCAGCGTCACCAGCGCCGCCCCGATCACCACCACGGTTCGGTAGCGCAGCGCCAGGCCGAGCGAGCGAACGTACCCGGAGGAGAGTCGGTTGAAGCCCTCCTCCAGCGCGCGGTAGAAGCGGCCGTGGCGGGGGGGCACCCGCAGAATCTTGGCGCAGAGCATCGGGGTCAGGGTGAGCGCCACGAATCCCGAGATGATCACCGAGCCCGCCACCGCGACGCCGAACTCGTTGAAGAGCCGGCCGGTGGACCCCTTGAGGAAAGCGAGCGGAGTGAACACCGCGACCAGAGCGATGGTGGTGGCCAGCACCGCGAAGGCGATCTCCCGGGTGCCGTTGATGGCCGCGGTCTCGGGATCCTCACCCAGTTCCTCCTGGTGCCGGTAGGCGTTCTCCAGCACGATGATCGCGTCGTCCACCACGATGCCGATGGCGAGGGTGAGGGCCAGCAGGGTGAAATTGTTGATCGAGAACCCCATGAAGTACATGATCGCGAAGGCCGCGACGATGGACGTGGGGATGGCGAGGCCGGGGATGATGGTCGCGCGCAGGTTGCGGAGGAAGACGAAGATGATGATCACCACCAGGACGGCGGCGATGACAAGGGTCTCCTGCGCCTCCAGGATCGAGCTCTTGACGTAGATCGACTGGTCGAAGGCGGTGGTGATAGCCACGCCGGGCGGGAGCGAGGCCTGGATCCTGGGCAGCTCCGCGTTGATGGCGTCCGCGACGGCGATGATGTTGGCCTTGGACTGCCGGACCACGCCGATGGCCACCGCGGGGGTTCCTTTGAAGCGGAGCGCGCTCCGCTCGTCCTCCGGACCCAGCTCCACCCGGCCGAGGTCTTTGAGCTTGATCAGCACCCCGTCGTCGCTGCTCACGACGAGGTTGCCGAACTCCTCCGGAGTCTTGAGCTCACCCAGCGAGCGGACGGTGAATTCCCGGCGCTCCGATTCGATGCGGCCGGCCGGGACTTCGACGTTGCGGCTCCGGATGGCCGCCTCCACGTCCTGCACGGTGAGTCCGCGGGCAGCCAGCTCCGAGGCGGAGAGCCACACCCGCATGGAGAACCGACGCTCGCCGAAGATCTGCGCCTGGCCCACGCCAGGCAGGGTCTGCAGCCGGCTCTTCACCAGCCGGTCGCCGATGTCGGAGAGCTGGAGCAGATCGTAGTTCTCACCCGACAGCGCCAGCCAGAAGAACGGCTGCGCGTCGGCGTCCTGCTTGGCCACCACCGGCTCGTCGACGTCCTCGGGCAGCCGCTCGCGGATGCGGGCGACCTTGTCGCGGGTGTCCTGGGCCGCGGCCTCGACGTCGCGGTCGAGGTTGAACTCCAGGGTGATGTTGCTGAACCCCTCCGCGCTGGAGCTGGTGAGCGTGCGGAGCCCTTCGACGGTGCTCAATTCCTCTTCCAGGATGTCGGTCACCGCCGACTCGACCACCTGGGGGTTGGCGCCGGGGAGTGCGGTGCTCACCGAGACGATAGGCGGATCGACGTCGGGAAACTCGCGCACCGCGAGCTGGGTATAGCCGATGGCGCCGAAGAGCACGAGGGCCAGGCTCAGCATGCTGGCGAGCACGGGCCGGCGAATCGACAAGTCCGACAGCTTCATGGCTCGGTTCCTAGCAGTAGTAGTACATCATACGTCGCAAGGATAATCAAGGTCACCTGGTGGCACGTCGCCCTACGAAACATCCGGGGTGGAGATTCACGTCGGTGATTACATTGACTCATCCTCGACCGGCAGCCACACATGGCCCTCAAACTGACGTCACGCCAGCAGGCTCAGCTCGGCTACCTCCAGACCATGCCGCCCAAATTCCAGCGGATCCATTCGGTCATCGAGCAGATGACCGAGCTCCGGGCCGACGAGGCCGTGGTTCGCGGGCTGTCGAGACTGCTGGACGAGATCAAGGGCAATGCGTCCGGGCTGAGCCTCACAGGCGTGGCCGACACCGCGGGCTTGATGGCCACCATATCGCGCCGGGGCGGCGGGCTGCAGATGAAGGTGCGAGGCCTGCGGGAGCTGCTGGGAAGTCTCAAGATCAACTACGAGGCCGCCGTTCGCTCGGCGACCACCCCCGAGCCCTCGGCCCCGGACCAGGGATAGGCCGGCGGTCTACCGCGAAGAGGCTCGGCCCCGCTTGCCGGCCACGCCGTCGATGAGCGGCCCGCACATCAGCACGATCATCGCGTTGACCAGCAACCCGATGAGCGCCGACACGAAGGCGAGGGCCCCCAGGATCAAGCTCGCCCCGATGGTGGCGAGGAGTACTCCGATCCAGTACGACATCGAGTGTCTCCGCGGGAGAACCAGTGATGGAGCCATAGGTTAGCCTCCCCGAACCCATCTCGCAACTTTCGACGCGTTCACCCCAGCATCGAGGAATTTCCATGCGAACGTCGCTCTGCTCCGCCGCCCTGCTCGCGGCCCTCACCACTCCGCTGGCCGCCCAATACGACGCCGACAAGCCGGCGCCCGGCGGCGGCGCCGTGCCCGCCGGCTGGACCGTGCGCGCCGACCGCGGCGATGCCAAGAACGCCAAGGTCGTGTCCATGGGACAGGGCCTCCACCTCACCCTCGGGCCCGCGATCATCCTCTATCGCTCGGACACGAAAGGGAGCGGCCCGTTCCACACCCTCGCCACGTTCACTCAGACGAAGCCGTCGGAGCACCCGGAGGGCTACGGGCTGTTCGTGGGGGGACAGGGACTCGAGGGCGATGCACAGCAGTACATCTATTTCCTGGTGCGCCAGGACGGCAGCTACCTGATCAAGCGGCGCAGCGGGGACAAGACCAGCGACGTGTCCAAGGGGTGGGTGCAGCACGCCGCGGTCAAGAAACCCGACGCCAAAGGCTCGGCCACCAACCTGCTCGAGGTGGACCACAAGCGCGATGCCAACACGGTGGCCTTCCTGGTGAACGGGCAGAAGGTCTACGCCACCGCGGCGAAGGGAATGCCGCTGGACGGGATCGTGGGGCTTCGGGTGAATCACAACCTCGATCTGCACGTCGAAGGCTTCGCCGTGCATCGCTGAGCACCGGCGGGACTAGCGCGACGGCGGCGCCAGGAGCCGCATCAGCTCGACTTCCACGTGCGGGGTGGCGGGAATCGGCGTGAGGTCGTGGGCGAGGGCGCGCGCCACGGCCTGCAGCTCATGGGGCTCCGCACCGGCGGAGATGCGGAGCCGGTCCACCTGCCGGGCGATCATCCGGGCCCTGAGACCCAGGCCTTGAGCGCTGCCGGCCACCTCGCTCGCCGCCTCCACCTCGACCGGTGTCCCCGCCACCGCGCTGGCGGCGGCGGTGAGCGCAAGATCCTGGGCCGCGTCGTTCCCGGGGTCGACGCGCATCAGCGCCACCAGATCGCCGAAACGCTTGACGAAAATGGAGTTGAGGTCCAGACCCGGGTCTCGTGGAGGAGTCGAGAGGCAAGGTGCTATCCCGGGCTCAACTCCGCAACTACGCCGGCGTGAGCCCCAAGTCCGCGCTTGGGCCTGGATTCGCGCGCCTGGCGAAGTCCGCTTGACGGTCCATGACCCCGTGACCTACATTGGTTCCATGCGCCCCGAGACCCGCCGAAACCGCAATCCGCTCTCCATCGACCACGCCTTCACGTAGAGGTCTCGGGCCGTCGCACGTGTGACGCTCTGGTATTCATCCGACCCGCCTCGACATCGAGGCGGGTTTTTTTGTTTTTCCTCACCCCGAAGGGAGAGACCATGTTGCGACCGAAGTTACTGGGTGCCGCCGTGCTGGCCGTCGCGGCGTTGGCATCCGCGCGCACTGCTCAGGCCCAAGCCACCATGGGTGCCGACCTCGGCTTGTTCAGCGGCTACGTCTGGCGCGGAGTGAGCCTCACCAACCGGCCGGTCGGCCAGCCGAACGTGTACCTGACCGTCCCCGCCGGGAACGCGTCGGTGACCCTCGGTGGCTGGGCCAACGTCGACCTCGGCCGGTATGACGGCGCCGATGATTTCAGCCAGAGCGGAGGCGTGTCGGGCCTCAACCTCTCCGAATTCGATCCCTGGGCGGAGGTGAGCGTGCCGGTGGGCCAGGCAACCCTCACCGGCGGCGTGGTGGGCTATGTCTTCCCCAACGACTTGGGCGCCACCGACGATTTCAACACCTGGGAAGTCTACGGCAAGTTGGGTTTGGCCGTACCGCTCAGCCCGAAGCTCGCGGTGTACTACGATTTTGATAAAGTCGACGGAGCGTACATCGAAGGGAGCGTCGGCCACTCGCTGCCGCTGGGCGCCTCGCTCTCACTCAACCTGGCCGCGCTCGGCGGTCTCAGCGCCGGGCAGGCGGAGGCCACCGCGCCGGGCGAGCTCAACAACTTCTTCGAGAACGGCTTCACCCACCTGGACCTGTCGGCCGGAGTGCCGTTCTCGGCAGGCATCTTCTCGATCACCCCGGTGATCCACTTCCTGGTGAACGGCGACGAGATCACCAAGCTCACCTCTCCGGGCGATCAGAGCGACGTGAAGCTCTGGGGCGGGCTCACACTCAGCTGGTCCCGCGCGCTGGGGGCGGCAGCGGCCTCGGAGTAAAGGGAGACAGGCTCATCAGCAAAGTGTATAGGGCACGGCGGCCGCGCTTGACCGCCGTGCTCGGGCCGGTACATTGGCTTCACGCGTGGATACCCGCCGTCTTACCTGCAAGCTCCCAAGGAGATCCCCTGAAGGCGGCGAACCTGCTGAGGGCGATCGCGCTCGGCATCCTGCTGGCAGCGCCCGCCCGTGGGGCGCACGCGCAGACCGAAATCGGCGCCCAGCTGGACCTCTTCAGCTCCTACGTCTGGCGAGGGGTAACCCTGACGAACAAGCCGGTGGCGCAACCCGACCTCTGGGTCAGCTTCCCGGTGAGCGCCGCCTCGATCACCGCGGGTGGGGTGGGCCAACATCGACCTGGGGAAATACGACAATCCGGAGGACGACATCAGCGAGAGCGGCGGTCTGTCGGCGTTCAACCTAGCGGAGTTCAACCCCTACGCCGAAGTGAGCTTCGGCGCGGGTAAGGCGACGCTCACCGGCGGCGTCATCGGGTACATCTATCCCAACGATCTCACCGATGACTCCAACGGGGGCTACAACAGCGACATCAATACCTGGGAGGTGTACGGCAAGGTGGGGCTCGACGCGCCGCTCGCACCGGAGCTTTCGATCTACTATGACGTCGACAAGGTCCAGGGAGCGTACATCGAGGGTGCCGTGTCGCATTCCGTCGCCCTTGGAGAATCGCGCACGCTCGATCTGGGCGGTGCAGTGGGTCTGAATGTAGGCCAAGGCGTAGATTCCGACGAGTCGTTCAACTTCGCCGACGACGGGCTGACGCATGTGGACCTGTCAGCGGGGCTGCCTTGGACCGCCGGCATTTTTTCGATCACTCCAGTGCTGCACTTCCAAATCAACGCGGACGACATCACCAAGTTTCATTCGCCGAGCAGCGACGGCAGCGACGTGAAGCTGTGGGGCGGTGTGTCGTTCGGCTGGTCGAATGCGGTGGAGGAGGAGGCAGAGGTGGAGGTGGAGGCGGAAGTCGAGGAGTGAGATGGAGGTCCGTGTCATCCTGAGCGAAGCGAAGGAGCCGAAACAAGGCTCCGGCTCCTTCGCTTCG
>JACCRH010000234.1 GCA_013813675.1 Gemmatimonadales bacterium | reverse complement strand
CGGAGCGAGGGATCTTGTCGGCGCTGTCCGGGAACCAAGCAGGCAAGATCCCTCGCTCCGCTCGGGATGACACGCTGCGCCGTCGCGCCATTCGGCCGTCCCGCCGTCCTTCCGCCGTCCCGCCGTCCCTAGAACTGAATCTGCGCGCCGAGCTCCACCACCCGATTCGGAGGCAGCCCGAAGAAGGCAGTGGCCGAGCGCGCGTTCCTGGTCATGAGAATGAAGAGCCGCTTCCGCCAGGTCGACATCCGGCCGATCGTGTCCGGAGTGGAGACCTGCGCCGGCGTGTTCCGGGTGGCGATGAGCGTCTCCCGGCCGAGGAAGAAGCTGGTCTCCAGCGCCTTGATCGCCACCGGGCGACCGTTGCCCGAGCTTTTGCCGAGGTCGGCCAGGGCGCGGGGGATGTCGGGAGATTCCATGAAGCCATAGTGCGCGATCACTTTGAAGAATCCCTCGCCCAGCTCCTCGCACTCCACCCGCTCGTCCTCGTCCACCGCGGGGATCTCCTCGGTCACCACGGACATGAGGATGACTTTCTCGTGGAGGACCTTGTTGTGTTTGAGATGGTGCAGCAGCACCGGCGGCGCGCCCCCGCTGTTGGAGGTGAGGAACACCGCGGTGCCGGGCACCCGAGGCGGCTTCCGCCGGGCGACGTCGGAGAGGAAGAGATCTATGGCGAGCGTGTTCTCCTGGACGATCGCTTGTAGCCGGGCCCGGCCTCGGTTCCACGTGGTCATCAGGACATAGACGCCGATACCCACCACGATCGGGAACCATCCTCCCTCCCGGATCTTGATGACGTTCGCGCTGAAGAATCCTACGTCCACTACCAGGAGCAACGACGTGAGGGCTCGCGCGCGCCAGCGCGGCCAACCCCAGCGATCGCACGCGATGGTGTGGAGGAGGAGCGTGGTCATGATCATCGTGCCGGTGACGGCGATGCCGTACGCGCCGGCCAGATTGCTCACGCTTCGGAACCCCGCGACCAGCGTGAGGCAGCCGAGCCACAGCGCCCAGTTGACCTCCGGGATGTATATCTGGCCGATCTGCGTACTGGAGGTGTGCACGATCGTCACCCGCGGGATGTAGCCGAGCTGGACCGCCTGGCGGGTGAGCGAGAAGGCACCGGAGATGAGCGCCTGGGACGCCACGATGGCGGCGGCGGTCGCGACGCCGACCATAGGGTATAGTGCCCAGGCCGGCGCCAGGGAGAAGAACGGGTTGCTTCGCGCGTCCGGGTCCACCAGGAGTAACGCCGACTGCCCGAAGTAGTTGAGGAGGAGGCAGGGGAGCACCACCGCGAACCAGGTGGCCCGGATCGGACGCCGGCCGAAGTGGCCCATGTCGGCGTAGAGCGCCTCGGCGCCCGTCACTACCAGCACCACCGAGCCGAGGATCAGAAAGCCTTGCACGCCGTCGCGAATGAAGAAATCCACCGCATACCACGGGCTCACGGCCTTCAGCACTTCGGGCGCCAGCATGATCCCCCGGATTCCGAGGACCGCGATGCAGGCGAACCAGACCGCCATCACCGGCCCGAACATCCGGCCGATCCGGGCGGTGCCCCGCTTCTGAACCGCGAACACCGCGGTGAGCACCACCGCCGCGATCGGCCAGATCCAGGGGGCCACTCCCGGTGCGGCGAGGGTGACTCCCTCGATCGCGCCGAGCACCGAGATCGCTGGAGTGATGACCCCTTCGCCATACAGCAGCGAGGCGCCGAACAGCCCGAGCGTCACCAGCACCACCCGCCCGCTCCCGGCCCGGGTGATTGGCCGCACCTGGGCCAGAAGGGCGAAAGTCCCTCCCTCCCCACGGTTGTCGGCCCGGAGTACGAAGGTGATGTACTTGAACGAGACGATGAAGTTGATGGACCAGAAGATCAGGGAGAGAACCCCGATCACGTTCTCCGGGCTGGGAGCGATGCTGTGGTGGCCGCTGAAGCACTCCTTGATGGCGTAGAGCGGGCTGGTCCCGATATCGCCGTACACCACTCCCAGGGCGGTGAATGCCAAGCCGGCCAACGCCTTGCCGGTAGGGGCCGCCTTCGAAGGACCGGACGACACTCAGCCGTGCCCGCGCTGCGCCGCCGCGTCCCCCTCGTCAATCATGGAGTGGAAGGAGCCAGTGAGTCCACCAGCCGCCGGATCGCATCGGAATCGATGCGGCCTTGATAGAGCCGGTTGCTCACCAGCAGCGTGGGAGTGGAGGCGACACCGACCTTGGCGCCCTCCTCCAAGCTGGCCTGAATCCTGCCGGCGTACTTACCCGATCCCATGCAGTCGTCGTAGCGCGCGACATCCAGACCGACGGCGCGCGCGTAGTCTCGGAAGTGGTCGCCCGCGTCGCGGGCCGCCGACCATTCGGCCTGGCCCTCGTAGATACGGTCATGCAGCTCCCAGTACTTGCCCTGCTCGTCCGCGCAGGCGGCGGCGTGGGCGGCCAGCCGGGCGAACTGGTGCTGCTGCAGTGGGAAATCCCGGTACCGCCAGCGCAACTTGCCAGTTCTGATGAGTCGCTCTTCGATCGTGGGCATCTGGAGCGTCGCGAACGTCTGACAGAAAGGGCACTGGTAGTCAGCGTACTCGGTGACCTCCACCGGCGCGCTGTCCGAGCCCTTGAGGTACCCCCGGAAGCCTGCGGTATCCAACGGCTGGACCGTGACGTTGGCCGGGATGCTCGCCACCTTGGGTCGGGAGAGAAGAAATCCCAGGGCGCCGAGCCCCAGCACGGCGATCCCGGCGAGGATGGCGTAGAAGCGCTTCATTCCGATGGGCGTCGCCGCCATGGCTCTTCATCCTCCGGATCGTCGTGAAACGAGTCCTGCCGCTGGGCGTCCTCCACGATGCGGCGGCTGTCCGCCACTTCGGGCGTGTCGTAGGTGCTCCGAACCTCATAGTGGAACAGCTCGCTCCGGGCGTCGCCCATCAGGCGGAGAAGCTCGGGTGCCCCGCGCAGGAGGTGGCCGGCCTGGTCGAGCTCCTGGATCCGCTGCGCCAGACTTCGCAGCAGTGCTGCCAGCCGATCGGCCCGGGCCTCGTCGTACACTTCATCGTGGTCTGCCATGCTGGGGGTAATGATAATAGGAGGGCCAGTGGGGAAGGCCACGCGCCGTTGCGCGGTACAGGTCCCGAAATTGCATCTGAAATGGGCGATCGAGCGCCCGAAACCGACCCAAAGGCTCCCTTTGCACCAAAAGGTGCAATCAGTTTATATTTCGCGCTGTCCCCAACCCCGTACGCACGGCAAGTGAGCCGTGAGAAGGAAGGTAGATGAAGACGAAGAACCCCCGGCGTGACCCCGAAGCGGTGTCGTTCTCCCAGGCCCGTGACGAGATGTTCAGTCATATCCTCCGCTGCGGCGTCATCGATGCCCTGCCGGAGCATCAGAAGGAGTGGTTCGACGATACCATGCTGTACCTGGCCGATCGGTACGAGGACCTGAGCAAGGAGGAGCTCGACCAGCTTCGCGTGTTGGGCGAGCGGTTCAGCCAGCCGGTCCAGCGGAAGGCCGAGACAGCGACAACGGGCGCGGCCTGAACCACCGCCAGCGAAATCCGGCCGAGAGGCGCGCCCCACCCCCTGCCCCGGCCTCGG
The DNA here is from genome assembly GCA_013813675.1 of Gemmatimonadales bacterium. Taxonomy (GTDB): domain Bacteria; phylum Gemmatimonadota; class Gemmatimonadetes; order Gemmatimonadales; family GWC2-71-9; genus CAVVWJ01. The sequence continues at coordinate 329 of JACCRH010000234.1, read as the reverse complement.
CGAACCAACCGGACCCACCGCCCGGCTGGTTCTCGATCCCCAACCCCAGCACCAGGTACCCACGATCGGCCGGTCCGCCGACGACCGCTACGCCTCCAGCCAGGTAAACACCGGGCCCTCGCGTCCTTCCGGGCGCCAGGAGAAAGTGGCCCAGCAGCTCGCCCCGCCAGGCCAGCCCTCCGTCCGACCCGCCCAGAGCCCATGCTGCCGAGACCCGGCCCCGGGCGGAGGGACGCCATGCGGCATAGACCCCCCCGACGGCGAGCCCGGGGTCGGAGAGCGTGCCGATAGCCTGGAAGCCGAGTTCCTTGACCTGTTGAGCGCCGGCC
>JACCRH010000114.1 GCA_013813675.1 Gemmatimonadales bacterium | reverse complement strand
CCATGCTGAGCCAGAAGCCAATCGCGGTGCGACTGCATCGAGCGACCGGGGGAACGGCGGAAACTGGGGACGGAGACTGCGGAATGTCTACGTGATCTGCGTGCCACAAAGATCCAAGTTGAAGGTGAATTGAGGGCTGAAATCCAGGCCCACTATGGACACTCGTGAATTCTAGCAAGATTGACGCCAAAATGACAGCAAGGCCTGGATTTGCACCGCTCGTCGCTGGCGTCGCGGCACTCCTTGCCGGGTGCTCGGGGGCCCCTGGCGCCCTGGATTCGGCATCCCTGGGCGCTATCGAACAGACGGTGCACCGCTACGTGGTCGCCAGCAACCAAGGCGATGCTGCGGCGCTTACCGCGCTTTACGAGGAGGACGCCATCCTTCTGCCTCCCGACCACGAGCCGATCCGAGGCCGCGAGGCCATCGGCGATTTCTGGGCGGAGGGGACCGACACCGGGCTGGAGCTCGACACCCTGCGCCTCGAGGTCGGCGGCGACACGGCGTATCTGATTGGCCGCTATCGACTTCCGCCAACAGACCAGGAGGAGGCCGACTCGGGACAGTACGTGCTCTGCCTCAAGCAGCAGCCGGATGGTGTCTGGAAGGTGGCCGCGGACATCTGGAACGGCAGCGGGGCCTCCGACGAGCGCGGCGACGCTAGGGAGCCGCGGATTTCTTCTCGACCGGCGGCGCCTTGATTCGGTACTGAGACTCCAGCAGGAAACCCCAGGTGGGGTTGTAGGGATGGACCTCGGTGGTGGGCCGGTCCTGCCGGAAGATCGGCCTGCCCTGGTTGGCCCAGAGGAACTGCCCGCCCTCGAGATTGTAGACCCGGCTGTACCCCTGTCGCACCAGAAAATCCGCCACCCGCGCGCCTCGATACCCGACCGACGAATAGAGCACGATCGCGGTGTCCTTGGGAAAGCCGCGCAAGGGCCGGAGGCTCGGCCGGTAGGGGTCCACCCGGACGGCTCCCTCGAGGTGGCTCACGGCGAATTCGTCCTCCGTCCGGGCGTCGAGCACCACCGGGTGTGCCCGGACGGGATCGTCCCGCCAGCGCGCCAGCTCGGCGGCATCCACCCACTGTCCCGTGGGAAACTTGCGGTCGGTGAGTCGGCGGATGGCATCGAACGCGATCGGACGCCCGGCGAAGATCGCGACGCCGGCCCCGATCAGCAGCGGGATGACGAACAGGATGAGCACGATCCGGAGCCAGCGGCGTCCCCCGTCGGATCGTCCGCGGCTCCAGCGTCCGGCCGGCTCTTCTTCTTCCTCGTACTCGTACTCGTCGGGCGCCTGGTCTCGTCGCAACCGCGCGCCTCCGCTGGTGGGGTCTCCTCAAGCTAATGCCGGGGGCCCCACCCTCAACCCTTCGCGACCCCCCCCAACGGCCAGATGTCTGGCCCCGGCAGGCCGTTCCCCGTCTATCTTGCCTCGAGAAGCTCCATCCTCTCTTCTGTCAGGAGGTCCTGCACTCATGCGTCGCTTTCTTCCGCTCAATCCCGACGCCGCTCTCCTCATTCTGCGCGTCGTGCTGGGAATCATCATGCTCTACCATGGGTGGCCCAAGCTCACCGACCTGGGCGGCACCATTGAAGGCTTCGCCGGTATGGGCGTTCCGCTTCCGGCGTTGAGCGCGATCTTCGCCACCGTGGCCGAAGTGGGTGGGGGGCTGCTCCTTCTGGTGGGAGTCCTCACCGATATCGCGGGTCTTCTCGTCGCCCTGGACATGCTCGGCGCGATCACCTTCGTCCACGCCAAGAACGGGTTCGGGGCCGACAAAGGCGGCTTCGAATTTCAGCTGGCGTTGCTGGCGATGGGACTGGCGATCGCGCTCGCCGGGCCGGGGAGATTCTCGGCGAGCCGACAGGTCTGAAGGGGGAGCCAGATCAGTCCCGTTAGCCGACTGGCACCACCCACCCACTCACCCGCTGCCCCACCGTCCACCCGCCGATTAGCTTTCTGCGGTCCGATCTCCACCCCAAGGAGCCTGGTCTGACCGCAGAGAGCACACCCACCCGCTCCCACCGCTCCGATGGCGGCCTCTCCCTTCGCGATTCCGACATAGCCGACGCCGAGCTGGCCTGGCGCAGCATCAACGCGATCCGGGCGCTCTCCATGGACGCGGTCGAGGCGGCCCAGTCGGGCCACCCCGGCACGCCGATGGCGCTGGCCCCCGCCGGCTACGTCCTCTGGTCCCGGTTCCTGCGGCACAGTCCCTCCCATCCCGCCTGGCACGACCGCGACCGCTTCGTGCTCTCCTGCGGCCACGCGTCCATGCTGCTCTACTCCCTGCTCTACCTGAGCGGGTACGACCTGCCGTTGGAGGAGATCAAGGCGTTCCGGCAGTGGGGCTCGCGGACGCCGGGACATCCGGAGCGGGGCCACACCCCGGGGGTGGAGACCACGACAGGGCCGCTGGGACAAGGTCTGGCGAACGCGGTGGGGATGGCGATCGCCGAGCGCTTTCTGGCCGAGCATTTCAACCGGTCGGGACACCGGGTGGTGAACCACCGGGTGTGGGCCATTGCCAGCGACGGCGATCTGATGGAGGGCGTCTCCAGCGAGGCCGCCTCGCTCGCCGGGCATCTCCGGCTCGGCAAGCTCAACGTGATCTACGACGACAACCACATCACCATCGACGGCGACACCGCGCTCACCTTCTCGGAGGACGTGCAGCGCCGGTTCGAGGCCTACGGGTGGCACGTCGTCCGGGTGGGCGACGGCAACGACCTTCGGGGAATCGCCGCCGCGCTGGAGGCCGCCCGCGCCGAGACCGGCCGCCCCACGCTGCTGATCCTGCGCACCTACATCGCCGATCCGGCGCCCACCAAGCGCAACTCCGCCGAGGCGCACGGCGCGCCGCTCGGCGCCGACGAGGTGCGGCGGACCAAAGAGATCATGGACTGGCCGGCGGAGCCGCCGTTCTCGGTCCCCGAGGATGCGCTGGCCCACTGGCGGTCGGCGCTTGACCGCGGCGCCGCGCTCGAGTCCGAGTGGCAGGACCGCTGGAAGGCCTACGCGGCCGACCACCCCGACCTGGCCGCGGACTTCCCGCGCTGGATGTCGGGGGAGCTGCCCGAGGGATGGGACAGGGGGCTCCCGGCGTTGACCCACGCCGACGGGCCGCTCGCCACCCGCCAGGCCTCCGGCCTCGCGCTCCAGGCGCTCGCGGCGGCGATGCCCAATCTGGTGGGCGGCTCGGCCGATCTGGGCGGCAGCACCGGCACGACGCTGAAGCAGGGAGGCAGCTTCGGACCGATGTCGTCGGGCCGGCAGTTTCACTGGGGGGTGCGGGAGCACGGCATGGCCGCGATCCTCAACGGGATCGCCGCCCACGGCGGCCTCCGGCCCTTCGGCAGCACCTTCCTGGTGTTCTCCGACTACCTGAAGCCGGCGATCCGGCTGTCGGCGATCATGCGGCTGCCGGTCATCTACATCGGCACTCACGATTCGATCGGCCTGGGTGAGGACGGCCCGACCCACCAGCCGGTCGAGCACCTGGCGATGCTCCGCGCCATTCCCAACCTCGTCGTCCTCCGTCCCGCCGACGCGCCGGAGACGATCGAGGCGTGGCGGGTGGCGGTGGCGCGGCGCGACGGCCCGGCGGTGCTGGTGCTGTCGCGCCAGAAGCTGCCGGTGATCGAACGGCCACCGCTGGGATCGGCCGAGGGTGTGCGTCGTGGCGCGTACACCCTGCTCGACGCTCCTGGCGGTGTTCCCCAGGCCATTCTCATCGCCACCGGCTCCGAGCTGCACCTGGCGCTGGCGGCGGCTCGGCTGCTCCAGGCCGATCGGGTGCGGGTGCGGGTGGTGTCGATGCCCTCATGGGAGCTGTTCGCGGCGCAACCCGAGGCCTACCGGAACGAGGTGCTGCCGCCGGCAGTGCGGACCCGTCTGGGTGTGGAGGCGGCGTCGCCCTTCGGCTGGCTGCGCTGGACCACCGACGACGGCGGGATGCTCGCCATGGAGGGCTTCGGCGCCTCCGCCTCCGGCGAGCGGCTGTTTGAGGAATTCAAGTTCACGCCCGAGCGAGCGGCGGAAATGGTGCGCCAGTTGCTAGCGCGGCGACACGCCCCCGGCAGGGGCGAGGGATAGCGAGGGATGATGAATCCATTGGTGCGGCTGGGTGAGCTGGGGCAGAGTCCCTGGTACGACTACATCACCCGCGACCTGGTGGCCTCGGGCGAGCTGGCCCGGCTGATCCGGGAAGACGGGCTCCGCGGGATGACGTCGAACCCGACGATCTTCGAGAAGGCGGTGGCGGGGAGCCGGTCCTACGACGACGACATCCGCCGGTTCAGCCGGGAAGGCCGGAGCCCGGCCGAGATCTTCGAGACGCTCGCAGTGGCGGACGTGCGCGCGGCCTGCGACGAGTTCGCCGAGCTGCACCGGGAGACCCGGGGACTCGACGGCCAGGTATCGCTGGAGGTCTCGCCGGCACTGGCCGGCGACAGCGAGGCGACGATCCACGAGGCCGAGCGGCTGTGGGCGGCGGTGGACCGCCCCAACGCCATGATCAAGATTCCTGGCACGGCGGCCGGCCTCCCCGCGATCACCTGGTGCATCGCCGACGGGATCAGCGTCAACGTGACGCTGCTGTTCTCGGTCGAGCGCTACGCCGCCGTGATCGAGGCCTGGCTCACCGGCATGGAGCGGCGGCTGGACCGGGGACTGGCGCTGGAGCCGGTGGCGTCGGTGGCGAGCTTCTTCGTGAGCCGGGTGGACGCCAAGGTGGATCCGCTGCTCGACCGCGCCGGCGCCAACCCGCCGTCGCTGCTGCGCGGCCAGGCCGCCATCGCCAACGCCTCCGCCGCCTACCGGCTCTTCGAGTGGTCGCTCGGCACCCCGCGGTGGGACCAGCTGACCAAGGCGGGCGCGCGGCCGCAGCGCCCGCTCTGGGCCTCCACCAGCACCAAGGATCCGCACTACCCCGACACCTACTACGTCGAGGCGCTGGTCGCCCCGCGCACCGTCAACACCCTGCCGCCCGAGACCTTCGCGGCCTATCGCGACCACGGGCGGCCGGCGGTCCGGATCCGCGAGAGCATCGCCAAGGCGCCGGCTCAGATGAAGGCGCTCGCCACGGCGGGCATCGACCTCGGGGCCGTCACCCGGGAGCTGGAAGAGGATGGAGTCGCGAAGTTCGCCGCGTCGCACCAGTCGCTGCTCTCGGGGATCGAGGCCAAGGCCGGCGAGCTGGTGGGCCGCTGAGTGGCGACCATGTGGCGCCTGCTCCGCAAGCTCACCCTGACCCACTGGATCTTGGTCGGGATGGTGGTGGGGATCCTGGTCGGCTGGGCCGACAACGTGCGGCCCGACCGCGACTTCTCCCCGGTCCTCAAGCCGCTCTCCAGCATCTTCCTCCGGATGATCAAGTCGATCGTCGCCCCGCTCATCTTCGGGACGCTGGTGATGGGCATCGCGGGGCACGGCGACGACCTCAAGCGGATCGGCCGGCTGGCGATCAAGTCGCTCGGTTATTTCTGGGTGATGACCACGGTGGCGCTGGCGATCGGCCTGCTCGCGGGCAACCTGGTGCGCCCGGGCGATGGGGTGAGTCTTCCGCCGCCCGATCCGAGCGCCCCCGCCCCCGGGGGCGCGATGACGTTCGGAAGCTTCCTGGAGCACGTCGTTCCCAGCAGCTTCTTCGACGCCGCCGCCAGGAACGAGGTGCTCCAGGTGGTGTTCTGGAGCGTGCTCTTCGCCGTCGCGCTCACCCGGATCAAGGGGCGGCCCAAAGAGGCGATCCTCGGCTTCGCCGAGGGCGTGGCGGAGGTGATGTTCAAGTTCGTGGGCATCATCATGCACTACGCGCCGATCGGCATCGGGGCCGCGATGGCGGTGACGGTGGGGCACAGCGGGATCGACGTGGTGGTGAACCTGGGCAAGCTGGTGCTCACGCTCTACGGCGCGCTCCTGGTGTTCGTGCTCGTCGCCCTGGTGCCGGCGGCGCTGCTGGCCCGGCTGCCGCTCCGCGCATTCGTGCGCCAGGTGAAGGACCCGGCGGTCATCGCCTTTACCACCACCAGCTCCGACGCCGCGCTGCCCATCGCGATGCAGCGGATGATCGAGTTCGGCGTGCCCCGGCGCATCGTCGCCTTCGTGATTCCGACGGGCTATTCCTTCAATCTCGACGGCTCGACCCTCTACCTCGGTGTGGCCTCGCTGTTCGTGGCCCAGGCCGCGGGGATCGAGATGAGCCTGGGCCAGCAGCTGATCATGATGCTGACGCTGCTGGTAACCAGTAAGGGCGTCGCCGGCGTGCCCCGGGCGTCGCTGGTGGTGCTGGCCGGCACCCTCTCCAGCTTCGGGCTTCCGCTCGAGGGCGTGGCCGTGATCCTCGGGGTGGACGAGCTGATGGACATGGCCCGCACCACGGTGAACGTGGTCGGCAACTGCCTCGCGGCCGCCGTGGTGGCCCGCTGGGAGGGCGAGCTGGGCCCCGTGGGCGCCACGATTCCTCTCCCTCTGGCGGCGCCCGCGCCGGCAACGGAACCCCTTCGGTGAACCGGCAGCTCTCCATGACATCGATCACTTCGCTCGTCGCGGCGGCGCTCGCCGCCGGCGTCCTGCTCCCCGCTCCGGCCTCCGCCCAGCGGCAGGCGGCGGCGGCCGGCCCCCCGCGCTCGGCGCCGCTGGGCAACCTGCGGTACGAGGTGACCTTCGATTCGGCCTCTGCGGCCAGGCGAACCATCAAGGTCGCGCTGAGCTTCGACGTCGGTGGACCGGGGCCGGTGTTGCTGTCGCTTCCCACCTGGACGCCGGGCTCGTACGAGATCAGCAACTTCGCGCGTTTCGTCACCGGGTTCACCGCCACCGCGGGCGGCAAGACTCTCGACTGGGACAAGCTGGACTACGATACCTGGCGGATCGATCCCGCGGGCGCGCGCGGAGTGACCGTGGGCTTCGACTACCGGGCTGACAGCCTCGACAACGCCCTGGCGTGGAGCCGGCCCGACTTCGGCTTCTTCAACGGCACCAATGTCTTCCTCTACCCCGAAGGGCGGGAGCTGAGCTTTCCAGCCACGGTGACGGTGAAGACCCAGCCGGGGTGGCTGGTCGCGACCGGGATGCAATCGGGCGCCGCGCCCGGCACCTATCGCGAGGGCAACTATCACGACCTGGTGGACCAGCCGTTCTTCGTCGGGCGGTTCGACCTCGACAGCATGCAGGTGGACGGCAAGTGGACCCGGCTCGCCACCTATCCCGCCGGCGCGATGGCGGGGCCGGCGCGGGCGCTGCTCTGGGACCAGATCGCCAAGACGGTGCCCAGGATGACGGCGGTGTTCCAGGAGACGCCGTGGAGCAGCTACACCACCCTGCAGGTCTTCACCCAGGAGTACGGCGGCGGGAGCGCGCTGGAGCACTCCAACTCCCACCTGGGGATCTACAACCCCGGATTCATCGGCAATCCGATTCTGGCGTCGATCACCGACCACGAGATCTTCCACGCCTGGAACGTGAAGCGGCTCCGGCCCGCCGACCTCTGGCCCTACCGCTACGCCGGGCCCCAGCCCACCCCCTGGCTCTGGGTGAGCGAGGGGATCACCGACTACTACGCCGACCTGGCGCTGGTGCGCGGCGGGGTGGTGGATTCGGTGGGCTTCCTGGCGCTCACCGGCGAGAAGATGGCGCAGGTCGCCTCCGAGCCGGCCATCGCATTGGAGGACGCCTCGCTCTCGACCTGGATCGGGCCGATCGACGGGACTCAGTACCAGTACTATCCCAAGGGATCGCTCGCGGGCTTTATGCTGGACGTGCTGATCCGGGACGCGAGCGACAACCGCCGGTCGCTGGACGATGTGATGCGGGAGCTCTATCGCTCGGCCTACAAGAAGGGACGCGGCTTCACCGCCGCCGAGTGGTGGGGCGCGGTGAGCCGCGCCGCGGGCGGCCGCTCGTTCACCGAGTTCAACGCCAGGTATATCGACGGGCGCGAGCCGTTCCCCTGGAGCGACATTCTGCCGCGGGTGGGGCTGCGGCAGGTGGCCGACACCGTGCGCGAGCCGAGGGTGGGGATCGCCACGAGACAGGACTCGGCCGGGGCGATCGTGGTGCAGGACGTGCAGGCCGGCGGCGTGGCGCAGGAGGCGGGGGTGAAGGTGGGCGACCACCTCCTCGCACTGGGCGACGTCCCGATCCTCGATCCGGACTTCGGCACCGCGTTCCGGGCGCGCTTCGGGAAGAACGACGGAGACAGCTTGCCGATCCGGGTGCGTCGCGGCACCGACACGCTCACCCTGCACGGCAGGGTGAAGTTGTTCGCTAGGGTGGAGAATCGGCTCGCGGCCGACGCGCGGGCGAGCGCGAAGGCGGCCCGGGTACGGCACGGGATCTTGACTGGAGTGACGAGAATGTCACCCTGAGCGTAGCGAGGGGGGCCATGCGCGGGTATGGCCCCTTCACTTCTTTCAGGGTGATAATGTGGTGCCTCACCGCGCCTCATCATCGCGCCTCATCGCTGAACAGCGACCCCAGCTCCTCCGCCGCCACCGGTCTCACCGCGTCCACCACTCCCGCTAACCACGCCGCACGGCCCAACACGGTCTCGGGTGACGCCCCCGCCTGCCGCAGCTCCCTAATGCCGGTGTCGCCGCTCGATTTGCTGAGCTTGGCTCCGTCCTCCTTCCGGAGCAGCGGGTGGTGGAGGAAGACCGGCGGGCGCTCCCGGCCCAGCATGCGGGACAGCCGGACCTGCCGGCCGGTCGAGGGCAGCAGGTCTTCCCCGCGGATGACCAGGTCTACCCCGTGCCGCCCGTCGTCCGCCACCACGGCGAACTGGTAGGTCCAGTTGCCGGTGCGGTCGCGCAGCAGCAGGTCGCCGCACTGCTCCGACGGGGCCTGCGTCACCGGCCCCAGCAGCGCATCGGTGAACCGCTCCATGCCCGGCTCCAGCATTACGCGGATGCCTCTCGCGCCGGTCGGGGCGAGGCCCCGCTCGCGGCAGCGCCCCGAGTATCGGGTCTCCTGATCCGCCGTGTCTCCCCCTTCGGCCGCGATGTCCTTCCGGCTACAGTCGCAGCCGTAGACCGGGGCGGACGCGGCGAGCTTCTCCAGCGCTGCCCGGTACACCGCGTCACAGTCGCTCTGCCGATGAGTCGAGGCGCCGCGGCGCAGCTCGGCGGGCGAGCCCAGATCGGGGGCGAGGCCCAGCCACTCGAGGTCTTCGAGCGCGGCGGCCTCGTATTCGGGGCGCGACCGTCCGCGGTCGTGGTCCTCCACTCGGAGCAGCACCCGACCGCCCAGCGCGCGGGTCACGCCCCAGACGTAGACCGCGTTGGCGACGTGGCCCAGATGGAGATACCCCGTCGGACTGGGGGCGAATCGGGTGATGGGGTTGGAAGGCAACCGGCCGCGGAGCACGGCCAGATCGAGCGGAGCCATGGGGCCGAGCGTCACGCGCTCGATGCCGCCGCGCTCTGGAGGAACTCGGCGGCGTCAGGCATCTTCCACCCGGGAGAGAATCCCGGTCCAGCTCGCGTCGCGAGCGCGTCCGCCGCGGAACTCGAAGTGGTCGTCCACCAGAATCCGGCGGGTGAACTCCCAGCTCCGCTGGCTCTGGAGGCTGTGGCGCAGGACCCGAGGCACCAGCTCCGCCGCCACGTGCCAGACATCGGGCTGCACACCGGGGTAGATATCGGCCCACTCGGGTCGGAGTCGCGCTTCTCGAACCGCCATCGCCACCGTCCTTGAAGAAGCTTCAGGCACGTTCGGCCCAGCGGGAAGACCGGGCTAGGACGCAGATCACAGGAAAGCCGGGCCATGTCCATCACCACCGTAGAGATCAGCAGCCTGGCCGATCTGATCGCCAAGGTCACTCCGGCCAGCCCCGATCCGACGACCGGACGGCACCGCGACAGCGGCGTCTACCGCGGCGCGGGGGACGCGACCTGGCCGCTGCTTACCAGCCTGGACACGCTGGGCGGCGTGGCGCCGGCGCACGGCAAGGCCGATCTCGAGGAGCACGTCCTTCGGAACTTCATCCGCTACTCCCGGCCGTTCTTCCAGGCGGCGCCAGTCAACGACTGGGAGGTTCTGATCGCCGCACAGCATCACGGCCTGCCGACCCGACTGCTCGACTGGACCTACTCCCCGATGGTGGCGGCTCATTTCGCCACGGTCGAGGGAAACCCCAGCGCCGACCGGGCGGTGTGGCGGCTCGACTGGAAGGCGGTACACCGCTTCTTCCGGTTGCCCGAGCGCGCGCTGCTGATTCAGGATCTGGAGGGAGTCTTCGGACAGGAGGGCGGCTTCACGCCCTGGGCTCTGTTCGAGCCCAGGACGCGAGAGCGCCAATTCGCCTGCATGATCGAGCCGCCATCACTCGACGCGCGCATCGCCACCCAGGCGGCGACCTTCACGCTCTGCTCCGACAACCGGCAGCCGTTCGATTCGTTTCTCGAAGCGATCGGCCTCCGCTCGGCACTGACCCGGTTCGTGATCCCCGCCCGGGACGTCGGCCGCCTGCGCGACCAGCTCGACCTGGTGAGCGTGGACGAGCGGCGGCTCTTTCCCGACCTGGACGGCCTGGCCGCGTACCTCCGGCGGTACTACTCCTGAGCGCCGGGTCCGGGCCTCCGTCCGGCCAGCCGGACCGCCGCCCGCTGCTCCAGGTCGCCCACCCGGGTCAGCAGGTATTCGAAGTCACCCCGCGGGGCGGCAATCCAGCCGAGATTCACGAAATCGTCGGCTATCCAGGAGGCGGTGGTGGCGCGGTCGGAGATCTCGACTTCCCAGAGGGACCCGTCCTCCAGCGCGAGATAGCGCCCGTCGTCTTCGACGGCGCGAATGTAGAGGCCGACCGGCCGGGGTACCCGGCCGCAGAGGGCATCGGTGTCGCAGGTCGAGATGGGGACCGCAGTTTGCGCGCCGGCGGGAGCGGCGGCCAGCGGCAGGGCCAGGGCGAAAGCCAAAGGCAGAGAACGGGCGAGCACGGGGTACCTCCTCGGTCGGGGCCTGGAGATACGTTACACCCAAAATCGTGAGTCCGCCTCCCGCGGGGTGTCATCCCGAGCGGCGTGTCATCCCGAGCGGTGTGTCATCCCGAGCGGCGTGTCATCCCGAGCGGCGTGTCATCCCGAGC
>JACCRH010000003.1 GCA_013813675.1 Gemmatimonadales bacterium | reverse complement strand
CGGCCGTTCACGCCGGCTCGACCTCAACCTCCGCCGCGCCCCGATCGTCGTACCGGACGTGCACCCGCCAGGGCCGGCAACAGACCTCGCAGTCCTCCACGTAGGCCTGCACTTGGCCGCCACCGGGGTCGAGACCGATGGTCACGCCCTCCCCGCAGTAGGGACAACTCACATCGGCCTCGGTGTCCCATGCGTCGGCCTCCGAGGAGCTTGCCGAGTCGTCGGAATCTTCCCACCCTTGCATGTCGCCTCCCGGCTTCCGGTGCCGGCGCTACGGGTGAATGGTGTGGCCGGCCGCCCGCAAGGCGTCCAGTGCAGCGGAGAGATCGCGCGCCTTGACCAGAACATAGTCCGTGTCGAAGGTCGAAATGGCGAAGATGGCGAGGCCCCGCTCGGCCAGCGGCCTCGCGATCGACAGCAGGATGCCGACGAGGTTCGGAGGAAGCGTGCCCTTGACCCGTAGCGCGCGGTAGTCGCGCTCGCAGCGGACCGAGGCCGGAATCGCGTCCTGCACGGCGGTCACCGACAACTCCTCCGCCGTGCGGCTGAGGGTGACGAATCGCCCCGTGAGTGATGCCCAGGCTGGCAGCGCCGCGTCCGGCGACAGACGGCAGATCGCCAGGGTGTCGGGGAGCAGCTCGAGTGGCAGCCGGGGACTCGGCGGAGGTGGCGAGGCCTGTCCGGGCACGGGAGACACCAGACCTCCGATCAGCAGCAGCAGGGTAAGCGCGGTCCTGACGCAATGATACCTCGGGGCGGCGCCGTCGGTCGTGTTATCGATCGCTGCCATGTCCCATCACCTTGGCCACCGGGTTATCCATGCGCGTGTTTCGCTGGTCGCTTGCCGCGGCGCTGGCTGCCTGCCTCGCCGCGTTCCTGGCCTATCGGGCGCTGGATCCGGAGCACCGGCAGCTCGACGACGCGGCGCGCGCCCAAGCTCCGGGGCGGTTTGTCTCACTCGCGGATGGCGTCACCCACTACGAGGCCGCCGGCCCCGACACCGGTCGCGCCGTGGTGCTGGCGGCCGGCTTCTCGGTGCCAGGCTACATCTGGGATTCGCTCTATCATGGTCTGGCCGACTCGGGGTTCCGCGTGGTACGCTACGATTACTTCGGTCGCGGCTGGTCCGACCGCCCCGATGCGGTCTACGATCAGGCTCTCTTCGTCCGGCAGCTCGCCGGGTTGCTCGACTCCCTGGGGCTCAGGACACCGGTGGACCTCGCGGGGCTCTCGTTCGGCGGCGCCATCATCACCAGCTTCGCGGATCGTCACCCGGGTCGGGTCCGCTCCTTGATGTACTTCGACCCGGTCTTCAACACCGGTCGGCCGCTCCCTCCGGAGGAGCGCTCCGCCTGGGCCTGGAACGTCCACATGGTCCTTCGCGGTGGCAGTGACGCGATGGCGACCGGCCAGCGCTCCGACTTTCTCCACCCCGAGCGCCATCCCGAATGGGCCGATCGCTACCGGGTCCAGCAGCAGTTTACCGGCACCCGCGAGAGCCTCCGGCGGACCCGCGCCGCCATCGCCGTCGCGCCCCACCAGGAGCCGCACCTTCAAGCGCTGGGCGGGGACCCGCGGCCCGTGCTCATCGTGTGGGGCCGGCAAGACCCGGTCGCGCCTTTCGAGGACAGCCAGGCGCTCCTCGGCGCGATGCCGCGGGCGAGGTTCATGCCGGTGGACTCCGCGGCGCACCTGCCCCATCTCGAGCAGACCGGCGTCGTGGTACCCGCGGTCGTCCGCTTCCTGCGGGGCGAGGCAGGAGGGGAACGATGACCGTTCGACCGAGGCCATCTCAATCCTGTCGCCGCGCGGTACCGCTTCGAACGCCGACGAAGATCTCGCGCCCCCAGGGGTCGCTGTCGCTGCCGGCGGAAAGTCCGGCGTCGGCGAACCACCCCAGCCACTGGTCGCGCCCGAAGAGCCCTTCCACGTGCCGATCGTGCTCCACGGTGACGGTCCCGTTCCCGGCCCGGAGGAGCAAGGCATAGTCGACCAGGTACGTGTCGTCGGCCGGATCGGGATCCCAGATCCACTCGAGATAGCGGAGCCCGCGTCCGTCGGCGCCATCGTGTCCGCCGTGGTCGGTCTGGGCGGCGAACGTCTCGCGAATGTAATCCGGGAGAACGGCCAGCGTGCCGCCGGGGCGGCAGTGGGTGGCCGCGGTTTCGAGCGTGGCCTGCACCGCGGCGGGGGCGGTGGCATAGGCGATGGCGTCGTGGACCAGGACGACGTCGAAGTGGCGGCCGAGCCGCAGCGATCGCATGTCCCCGACCAGATGCTCGCACTCCGGGTTGATGGTCCGGCTGACTGCCAGCATCGCGGGGGCCAGGTCGGTGAGGGTCATCCGGTAGTGCCGCTTCAGGTGGAAGGCGAGACTGCCACCACCCGCGCCGAGCTCCAGCAAAGTGGCCTGCGGGGAGCTGGTGGCGTCCCGCAGGCGGCCGACCAGATCGGCGGCCTCGTCCTCGTACTCGGTGGCGGGGGACAGCAGCGGCCACCAGCCGGCAAGGTCGTTGTACAGACGGATGGCGGTATGGCCCCTGTGGCCCTCGTGAGGTGGCGATACTCCAGACATGGCGGTAGATCCTTGCTAAGAGGTCGCCCGATCCTGAACGCCTCGGCGCGTCGGTCTGGAGGGACCATACACCGTCATCATGAACCCACACCAGCCCAGGGCCGGGCTGTCGATTCGGCCTCCATTCGTTCGACTCCATTGTGGCGGGCGCGATGCCCGCCATCGAGCAGCGCCACACCCTCAGAAAGGAGCACCGGATGAGCGGGGTACGGGTCCTGGTCGGAACGCGCAAAGGTGCGTTCGTCCTGACGGCGGATGGAAAGCGAGAGCGGTGGAAGGTGAGCGGCCCCCATTTCGCCGGGTGGGAGATCTACCACCTCAAAGGGTCCCCCGCCGAGCCGAACCGGCTGTACGCCTCGCAATCCAGCGGGTGGTTCGGGCAGGTGATCCAGCGCTCGAACGACGGCGGCGCCACCTGGGAGGCCGTCGGCAACGAGTTCACCTACGACGGCGTCCCCGGCACCCATCAGTGGTACGACGGCACCCAGCATCCCTGGGAGTTCGCTCGGGTCTGGCACCTCGAGCCGTCGCTGAGCGATCCGGACGACGTGTACGCTGGGGTGGAGGACGCGGCCCTCTTTCGCACCACTGACGGCGGGCGCACCTGGCGGGAGCTCTCGGGGCTGCGCCGGCACGCCTCCGGCCCGGCCTGGCAGCCGGGGGCCGGCGGAATGTGCCTCCACACCATCGTGTTGGACTCGAGCCACCCCGGGCGGATCTACACCGCCATCTCCGCGGCGGGTGCGTTCCGGAGCGATGACGGCGGCGAGACCTGGACGCCGATCAACCGAGGCCTCAAATCCCAAGGCCTCCCCGATCCCAACGCCGAGGTGGGGCACTGCGTGCACCGCATCGCGATGCACCGGTCGCGGCCCGGCGTGCTGTTCATGCAGAAGCACTGGGACGTGATGCGCAGCGACGACGGCGGAGACTCCTGGCGGGAGGTCAGCGGGAACCTGCCCAGCGACTTCGGGTTTCCGATCGACGTGCACGCGCATGAGCCGGAGACGATCTACGTGGTCCCGATCAAGAGCGACTCCGAGCATTTCCCACCCGACGGGAAGCTGCGAGTCTACCGCAGCCGCGCGGGCGGTGACGAGTGGGAAGCGCTGACCAAGGGACTGCCGCAGAGCGACTGCTACGTCAACGTTCTGCGCGATGCGATGGCGGTCGATACTCTCGATTCGTGCGGTGTGTACTTCGGAACCACCGGCGGGCAGGTCTACGCATCATCGGACGCGGGGAATACCTGGGCTCCCATCGTCCGGGATCTCCCGGACGTTCTGTCCGTCGAAGTCCAGACCCTGCCATGATCCGAATCGTGCTCCCCGCTCACCTGCGCACGTTGGCGCGGGTCGGCGAGGAGGTGGAGATCCAGGTCGAGGGCTCGGCCACCCAGCGTTCGGTCCTGGACGCGCTCGAAGCCAGCTACCCGGTGCTGCGGGGCACCATCCGCGGCCACGCCACCCATCGGCGCCGGCCGTTCGTGAGGTTCTTCGCCTGCGAGCAGGATCTCTCCCACGAGTCCCCGGATGCTCCTCTACCCGACGCGGTCGCGAGGGGGACAGAGCCATTCCTGGTGGTGGGAGCGATGGCCGGAGGTTGAGGCGTCAGGCCGCTCCCCGCGGCTGGCGCACTTCGTAGTGGGCCGACCGGGCGTCGAATCGCTTCAGGAGTACTCGTGCTTCCGGCGGTACCACCGCCACCTTCGTAGTCGGTCCCGGCAAACGCTCGAACTGCGTCGGTCGAGTCGAACCACATCAGCGTGACGAATTCCACGGTGTCGCCCGCCGCCCCGCGGAGCAGCTCGATCCCGTGAAAGCCTGGGATGCCTCGCTGCACGATCCCCCGAAAGATCTCCGAGCGCAGGAGGCGCTCGTACGCCTCGGCATTCGCGGGAGTCGTCCATCCATGCCAGATCCGGCAGATCATCGAGCCTCGGCACTCTCACAAAGGCCCCTGGGCGTCCAGTCGGATGCCGGAGTCGACGCCGGCTGACTGACATCATGGAGGACCAGAGCGAGGGACCGGCGGACGCCGGTTCCGGTCGCGGCCAGCTCCATCGGGGGGCCACCCGGCACGATCACGGGCGACCCGCCTGCCCGACCGACCATGCTGCCACCCGGGGTCTCCAGACACATTTCGCCGGTCAACGTGTACCATGCCTCCGGGCCAGGGTGACGGTGGACCCGCGACTTCATCCCAGGCAGAAAGACCGCCTCCATATATCGCGCCGCATAGGCCCGACCCGCGCCCACCGGCAGGGGTCCGATCTCTGCAATGTGTGACCCGCCGGTTGCTCGCCACCCCGATTGGGCGATCGTCAGCAGCCAGGTTTTTCCGAACGACTCGACCAGAGTGCCCCGAGCACCCGCGGCAGTGGCCGTCGCTCGAGTGGCGAAGGTGGTGAGATGCCAGAACACCGGCACAGTCCCCAGGCGCCCGATGTTCGCGGTGGCGACGATGAAGCAGCCGAACTCACGTCCGGCACGCTCGGCGACGGGAATGCAGGTGCCTCCGGTGCCGTCTTCCCTGGCGAGCGCCGACTTTCCGTGCTCCGGTACCACGGCCTCCGCCGAGATCTCGATCATCAGCTCCGGCCGGTAGAGGGCGACCACCTGTACCAGCGTGCTTGCCGGCGGGCTATCGGCGGGCAGATAGCGGGCGCGGACGTCGCGCAGGACCGCCAGGTGACTGAGGTCGGTCACATACATGTTGGTGGACACCACGTCCGCGAAGGTCGCGCCGGCACTGCGGAGGGCGCGATCGAGGTTCTCGAACACCTGCACGCTCTGCGCGCGAAAGTCTGCCGGTCCCACCACATTGCCCAAGCTGTCCACGGCCACCTGCCCCGAGACGGACACGCGGCGGCCGGCGGGAGCGACCACGGCGTGAGAGTAGCCACGAGGAGGAGGGAGCGATCGAGGGTTGAGGACCTGTCGCCCAGTCCCCTGGGAGTACACCACGGCGGGATGGCCAAGGCAAACGAGGCACGCGAACAGGATCGCGTGGTCAGCGCGCATGAGGCACCTCCGTCATCTTTCCTCGCACATCTCTTCGAGCCTAGGTGATCGGGTCCGACCACACCGCCAGCTCATGCCCGCTGGGGTCGCGGAAGTGAAACCGCCGTCCACCGGGAAAGTCGAAAGTCGGCTGCGTGATGTGTCCGCCCGCGGCCTGCACCGCCGAGGCGACCCCTTCCAAGTCCGTTGCGTAGATCACGATGAGCGCGTTGCCTGGTCGAGCCGCCTCCCCCCCACGAAAGCCGCCACTCAGCCGGCCGTCGACGAAGCTGGTGTAGTCCGGACCGTAGTCCGTGAACTCCCAGCCGAAGACCGCGCTGTAGAACCGTTTGGCGACCGCGACATCGGAGACGGGAAACTCGATGTAATCGATCCGCCGATCGTGCTCGCTCTGACTCATGCAGCCTCTCCTCGTGAAGTCCTCTTCAAGCGCCCGAAGGTCTGGCGCCCGTTCGCAAGGCAGGCGACTGGCTTCGCGTCAGGCAGGTGCCTGGAGCGGGGGCCCATCGGATACGCCGCCCGAGGAGACCGCTCTCCACCCGGAAACAACGGCCACCGCATAGAGCGCCACACCGATCAGGAACACCGCCCCACCGATCGCCTGATCCCGCTCCAGCCACCCGAACCGGTCGAGCAGCAGCGCCCAATCGTGCTCGCCTCCACCCACCAGCGGCAGCTCCTGCGCGCGGGCATCCTTGATGTACAGCGAGACGTTCCAGCAGTTCTGTCCCAGCCACCAGAGGGGAACGGTCGCCCCGTGCCGATCGCCCTGTCGCAGGAGGGCCACGACGAACCCGGCTGGGACGAGGAGCTGAAACAGGGTCCCGCCGAGGAGGCTGAGGAGCTCGCCACCGAAACCGAAGACCAGGTGTCCCGTCTCATGGATGGCGAGGTCGAGGCTGTCGAGCCAACGGTAGTCGCTGGGCGTGCGGAGACACTGCCAACCGTACACGGCCAGGATCAGGGTGAGGCCGATCCGCCAGCGCCGTTCCCCCCGAGAGTAATGGCCCGGGGTTTTCAGGTCACCTCCCGGTGTCGGCCAGGGTGCGTCGATGGTCCGGGTGAAGCGAGTCGGTGGGGGAGCCGGCGCAGCCGCCGGTCGAGCAGAGGCAGATGACGAGCAGAATAGAGCGTCGCATCCAGCGACCTCACGGCGCCGAGGCGATCGAATCCTCGAGGGCGCGCCGACTTCGGGCTGATTCACCCGCCTCGAGCGATTTCCTGACCCCGCCGGCCCCCGGCAGACGGGACTGGCCGATGACGCTGTCGCGCTCGCCTTCCGAGCGCCCGGCTCCGGCCGTTGCTCCCGATCCGCAGCCGATCAAGAGCGGCGGGCCGGCCAGGGTTAGAAGCAGAGTCATCGCGAGTCGTCTCATGCCGCCGCGCATGCCTCCGTACCCCCACGGCTGGGCTAGGCCAGCGGGCTCAGGCCGGTGAAATGGACCAGCGTCGCTGCCGGTGTCCGGCTGTCGAAGTGGGTCTCGCTCACTCTTGCGGTGCCCTTCTGGCCGGTGTCCAGGGTGAAGGCAAGCCGCTCATTCGGGAGAATGCCGTCGGCGCTCCGCGACACGAACTCCCCGCTCCACGACGGATGGCCCGTCTTGGGGTCAGCTAGGGTGACCTGTACTTCCACCTGCGCGAGGTCTTTTCGGTTCGACCTCCCAATGGATGCCATGTGCGAAGCCATACGGGACCTTCTCTCTTGCCGGCGAGGAACGCTGCAACGGGGGCCTGGGATGACCAGTCTGGTCTCTAATGGTACCACCACCGCCGCCATCGCGCTCAGTAGTGCTCGCTTTCCGCCCAGACATCCATCAGGACGGGACGGGAGGCACGCGGCGCGAAGGAACCACCGCAAGTTGCAAATGCGAGCGACGCGCCGTTGAGCAAGACTTTCGTGTCCAGCGGCAGTGAACGTTTCTGCACTCCGGCTGGCCGGTCCAGGTACTGTCTCCCGATGGCCGCCGCCACCCTGCCGCGATCATCTCATCCCCTCCACGGAAAACAGCTTCCGCCTCTCGCGCCACGGCGACTCCGGAGTGCACCGCGCTCCTCGATCGCGACGAAGACGGGTGCGATCGGCAAGAATCTGCGCTCCTCCCCGCCGGGATCAGGTGTCGACCGATCGGGACCACGATTTGCAAGCTCGCGGGGCATGGCCCTGCCCTTCATCAGCACCCCCGGTCCGATCACGGCCGTCTCCACCCTGCTCCAGAGCACGCTGCGAGCGGAAAAGGAGCAATGGCTCTCCACCGAGGGGCTGGCGGCGCGCCGTCGCATCAGGCTGCAACAGGTTTTACTGAGGGCCTCCGAGACCCGCTACTACGGTGCGGCGCTCCGCGCCGCGGGCGTCACCGATCCGGCCAGTTTCGAGCCGCATGAGCTCGAGCGCCTGCCCTTTGTCGACCGCAGGGTGATCGCCCAGCATGGCCTCGAGGCCTTCCTCTCGGTGGAGCGAGCCGGCCTCATCGACGTCATGACCTCGGGCTCGACCGGCACGCCGGGCCATTTCCTGCGCCACAAGCTGGAGGAAGCCGACTACTCCGCCCGGTGGTGGCGAGTCTACTCGGCATACGGGTGCAGCGCGTGGGATACGCAGATCAACGTCGCCATCGCGGACAAGCCCGACCGGGCCGGACCGATCACGTTCCTCCGCAGGATCGGCATGCTGCCCCGGGTCGAGCGGCTCGCGTCAGACGCCCCTCCCGAAGAAGTGCTGCAGCGGGTACGCGACCTGTCGCCACCGATCCTCACGGGATACGCGGGCGCGATCGAGGCGCTGGCGGAGCACGTGCTGAAAACCGGCACCCAGGTGCGCCCCCCGCGGGCGGTGTTCTGCACGGCGATGGAAGTCACCGACCGCTGTCTCGAGCTGGCTGAGGAAGCGTTTCATGCCCCGGCGGTCGACGTGTACGTCACCAACGAGTTCGGCGTCGTGGCATGGTCCTGTCCCTCCCGGCGCAGCGTGCTCCACGTGAACGATGACGCCTTCGTAGTCGAAGTCGTGGCTCAGGACGGTACCCCGGTGCCGCCGGGCACGCTCGGCGAGCTGGTGGTGACCAGCCTGGGGCTCACCTCGATGCCCTTGATCAGGTACCGGATGGGAGACATGGCGGCGCGCCTGCCGCAGGCGTGTGAGTGTGGCCGAGGGCTGGGACTGCTGACCCGGGTGCACGGCCGGACCACGCACGCCATCCGGCGTCCCAGCGGCGCTCTGATCACCACTCCGCTGATCACCAGCCTGTTCGGGCGGGCCCAAGCTCACACCTGGGTTCGCCGATTCCAGGTTCGCGAGGAGCCAGGCCGCCACCTGCGCTTCCTGCTGGACGCCCGACAGCCGCCCTCCGAGGTGCAACGACACACGCTGACTGAGATCGTGGAGTCCAGCGTCGGGCATGATTTCAAAATCGCCATCGAGATCGTGGACCACATCCCGATGGCGCCCAATGGGAAGCTGCAGTTCGTGGTGCCCCTGCCCCGGAGCGAACAGGAAGCTGCGTAGCTCCCGGGTCACCGCACGCCGACAGATCCAGGCCAGACCGGGCGGCGTAGGTTAGACTCAGGAGCCCCTGTTCGATCTCTCCCGACCGGGACCACCCCCAATGCCGGCCCACACGATCGACCCGCCCGCCTGCCTGCTGGATCTCGACGCCACCTTTCTGCCGGTGGCGCAGATGCGGCAGATCACCCGCGTCATCGCGGTGGACGGACCGCGCATCGCCGCGATCGTCGACCTCGGCCCCGACCACTGGGTCTACCCGCAGCACTTCCCGGACGATCCGATCTTTCCGGGTAGCCTGGTGATCGAGGCGGCTGGCCAGCTCGTGGCGCTCTGGGCATGGCTCCAAGGCCACCGAGGCCGGCCGCGGCTGGTCCGCACCAGCGCGCAGTTCCATCAGCCGGTGACGCGACCGACACCGCATCTCGAGCTCCGGGCTGAAGTCCGGGGCCGGCGGCACCTGCAGTTCGGCACCGTGGACGTAATGGCGGACGGGCGACACGTGGCTCGAGTCGAAGCGGTGCTGGCGGTGCTCGCGCCATCGCCGGCGCGGGCTTAGCCCGGGCTCCGCGTCAGTCTTCGAAGGCTCCCAGCCGCTGTTCTCGAAGGGTCAAGCTCGCCCCCTCCTCGTCCAAACGATGATAAGCCTCCCGTACGGTGGGCAGAAACTCCTGGAAGGCGGACGACGAGGTCCAGTGGTCGATGGTCACGAAGTGCGCCGGTCGGGCCGTGTCGCGATACAGCTCAGTCCCGCGATAACCCTCGGCACCGCGGAACAGCGCACACCAGGCTCCATCCGGGCCATAGAGAGCCTCGAATTCAGTGACGCGGTCGGCCCGCACTTCGTACTCCCAGAGAATATGGTGCATGCGCCGCTCGCCGGATGGTGGTGATCCGTCCTATCGGCTGGCCCCGACAAATTGTTCCCAGTCCAGCGGAGATCCGTACTGGTACTCTCGCCAGGTCTGAATCAGGCCTGCTTGCAGCTGCAGCACCGCCACCCCGTGGTAGTTCTGCCGGCCACGATAAGTGTACTCCCCAAAGCCGACCTGCCGGGTGGAGTCGAAGGCCGTCACCTGCCAGCGCATCCGATCCGCGCGCGCCGGCAGAATCGACGCGGCAAAGAAGGCCAGCAGCGCCGCACGCCCCCGGTAGAGTTGGCGATCGGGAGGCTCCAGGTAGACGGCCGTCTCGGTAAAGCAGCCGGCCGCTAGCTCCGGACGGGCGCTGTTCCAGCCCACTGCCACGCTGTCGAGCATCGCGCGGAACGCTGCGGCGCTGAGCGGCACCGCTTGCGTCTGCCCCCCACACACCGGCACCGGCTTCTGGACCTGCCGGGAGGGCGAGATAAGCACGGACAGCAGCAGCAGTGCGGCAAGCGACCGGTTCATGGGTCTCAGGCTGGTGGAGGGTAAGGTCGACGCCTAGGTGCCTGGCCGACGTGGTCGAAGCCGAGGGAGCCACCGGCCCACCGCTCTGGCGTACTCCGCGTAGGCTACTCCGAACTGGCGACCCAGCGACGGCTCTTCGTAGACTCGGACGATCAGGTTGACCACTACGAACCACGCCACCCAGTAGATGAAGAGATTCCGCGATCCGATGAGCAGGACCTCCCCCAGCACAATCAGAGTGACGCTCAGGTACATCGGGTTCCGGACGTAGCGGTAGAGTCCGCGGATCACCAGTCGACTTGGTGGGTCCAACGGCGACAGCGTCCCGCGGCCGCTCCTGGCAAACTGGAGAATGCACGCGGCCAGAAGTGTGGATCCGAGCCCGACACCGAGCAGCCCGGCCCAATGAAGCGGCCGGCCAGGGTCGAGCACCACCGACCGGAGGCCGAAGTAGCGCCAAGGGATGTAGCCGGCCACGAGGCCGGGGATGAGGACGGCCCAGAGCACGCTGCGAAGTGCCAGTCCCATCGATCAGGTCCAGAATCGCGGTGGAGGTGTCATTGCAGAAGACCTCGCGCGGATACCTGCGCACCGCCTAGGGCCCGGGGGACAGGGGGTTCGCGTCCCCATGAGTCCCCTGAGAGTGTATCCTTGACGACACGGGTATTGTCTGAGGGCCTGGAGCCGGGGCCCGCGCAGGAGCCCGCGGCAACGAGGACCTCGAGTGCCCCATCCGAAATTACCAGCTTACTGCCCCGCCCTGCTGGCGCTGTGCTGGCTAGGGGCGGCTCACCGTAGTTCGCCGCTTCCGGCCATGCGGATCAACCCTGCTCCCCAACGCATCTCCGTCAACGACAACCGGATCTCCGCCGGCACCCTGAAGGACGGCGTTCTGACGGTTCGGCTCGAGGCGCGCATGGGGGAATGGCATCCGGACCGGGAGGCCGATCCCGGGGTCATGGTGCAGGCGTTCGGGGAGCAAGGGAAGTCGCCTCAGATTCCGGCACCGCTGATCAGGGTAGCGCAGGGAACGGAGATCCGCGCGTTGGTGCGAAATGCCCTTCCCGACAGCACCCTGGTCGTGCATGGGTTGCACGCCCGCGGCGCCGAGGGCGCCGACACGGTGCAGATCGAGCCCGGACAGCTTCGTGAGGTGCGATTCAAGGCTGATGTGCCCGGGACGTACTACTACTGGGGCGCCACCACCCGGTTTCCGGGCGTCCGGCCCCGCGGGATCGACTCGCAGCTCAATGGCGCGTTCATCGTGGACTCGGCCGGCGCCACCAAGTCGCCCGCGGACCGCGTCATGGTGCTCGGCTTGTGGAGCCCCAGGGTCACGGCCAGTCAGGTGGTGGAACGGAACGAGCTGCTGCGCTTCGTGATCAACGGCAAGGCGTGGCCCAACACCGAGCGCCTCAGCTACACCGAGGGCGACTCGGTGCGGTTTCGTATCGTCAACACCAGCTCCGCGACCCACCCGATGCACCTCCACGGCTTCTACTTCAACGTGGTTTCTCGCGGGGACGAACTGGTCGACACGGCATATAGCGCGGCGTCCCCACACCTCGTGGTCACCGAGCGCAGTGCACCGGGTCGCACATTCGCCATGACCTGGGTACCGGATCGCCCGGGCAACTGGATGTTTCACTGCCACGACAATCTGCACGTGCTGCGCAGCCGGCCGCTGGACGGCTCGCCGCTGCCGTCTGAAGACCAGATGCAGCACGTGAAGAACCACGCGCTGGAGATGATGGGTGGACTGGTGATGGGTATCGAAGTTCGCCCCAAGGGCGTGGCGCCCGCGGCAAAGGCGACTGAGACGCGGCGAACGCTGCGCCTCGTGGCCCGAGTCGATTCAGGTGGGACCGTCAGCGAACCGGCCTATGGCTACGCCCTGGAAGACCGCGTCGAGGCGACGCGGTCACCCGCCCCGCTTCTCCCCGGTCCCACCATCGTCCTCGCGCGAGGTGAGCCGGTGAGTATCACCGTAGTGAATGCGCTGCCGGAGGCGACCTCGGTGCACTGGCACGGCATCGAGCTGGACAGCTATTACGATGGGGTCGCCGGATTCGCGGGACATCGCGGGCGCATCGCGCCGGCCATTGCGCCGCGCGATTCTTTCGAGGCCCGCTTCATCCCGCCCCGCGCCGGCACGTTCATCTATCATCCGCACGTGGACGAGCTGCGACAGCAGCAGGCGGGTCTCTCCGGCGCACTCATCGTGCTCGACCCTCGGGAAAGGTTCGATCCCGCGAAGGATGTCGTCCTGCTCCTCAGCACCCCGCGGCGCATCGCCGATGCCGCGGTTGTCCTGCTGAACGGCACCAGCACTCCGCCGCGGCGGGAGATGCGGGTCGGCGAACGCTATCGCCTCCGCCTGATCAACATCCACGTCGCGCGGCCCAACATGGTAGCGAGGTTGCTGCGGGATTCGACCCAGATGGTGTGGCGTGCCGTTGCCAAGGATGGGATGGATCTCCCCGCCGACCAGGCGACCGACCGGCCGGCGCTGCAGCAGATCGGCAATGGGGAGACGTACGACTTCGAATTCAGGCCGCCCGCGCCGGGGGAGGCACGGCTGACGGTATCGAGTGGCGCGGGTGCTCTGCTCGTCACCATGCCGATCCGAATGCGTTAGCCGGCCGCCTTAGAACATGGTGTTGGCGTTGGTGGATTGGAACGGGAGGTCCTGCTGCCGGACGCGGTACATCCGCGGAGCTCCATAGAAGTCTCAGAAGTTGGCGGCGGGCAGCCGGCAGTAGACCAGTCGCATCGATCCGTCGGGAGGGTCGTAGCCCGGCCTTGCCGACCGAAACCGCTCATCGAGCACCCGGCTGGCGGACATCTCCGCCAAGAGGTAGGTGCGCCAGCCTGGACGAGACGCCGACTCGGAGTGTCCGCGAACGAACCACGCCAGAAGCGCGTCGTGCCCCGCGGTGTTGCGGCCGCAGAGGTGCGGCTCGACGATCCGGTCGAAGCCCTCGTAGCTGAACGCAACGAGCTGCCGCGCGCCGATCGCTGCGCAGACGGTGTGGCGCACATTCGTGTCCGATGCTCGTGCTTCCGTCACTTATGGGCCTACCGCGGCAAGGACGTCTCGAGCACTACTGACCGTCGCGAACTCACCGTGAAGGCTCGCCAGCGCCGCGCGGTGCATGAGCTCCGCGCTGTAGTGGATGCCATCCGGGCCGCGGCGCTCGAAGGTCGCGGTTGCGTCCTCTACCACCGTGACGGTGAAGCCGAGGTTGCCCGCCATCCGGATCGTGGTGGAGACACAGTGGTCGGTGGTGAGCCCGGCCACGACCAGCGTGGCGATGCCGTTGGCGCGCAGATGCGCCTCGAGGTCGGTGCCGATGAAAGCGGAGTTCACATGCTTGCGAAAGACCGGTTCACCGGCCACCGGCAGGGCTTCGATCTTGAAGGCGTGGCCGGGCGCGTCCTGGCGAAGGGGGGACCGGGGTTCCAGCGACAGGTGCTGGACGTGGATCACCGGCCGGCCGGTGGCGCGCCACGCCGCAAGCAGTTCGGCGATTCGCTGCTCGGCCGCCGGATTGTTCCGCGCTCCCCAGCGGGGATGATCCAGACCCTGTTGCACGTCGATCAGGAGTAGTGCTGCGTCAGGTGCCACATTCATAGTAGATGTCAGTGTCCCTTGGCTCCCCCGCCCTTCGCCCTTGCCTTGGTCCGAGCCGACTTCTTCGCCCCGCTTCTTGTAGGGCGCTTCGCGGTTTTGCTCGACCGAGTGGCCGCCCCGCCTTTCTTTGCCTTCCGCCGCGGCGCAGGGTGAAGTCGCTCCGGCAGGTCGGCACTCCCGGTCGAGCGATTCCACTCCTCGAATGTCTCCTCTGAGATCTCGCCCTTACCCAGCAGTTCAGCAAACTTTCGCCGTTGCGCTTTGCTCTTGAACGGCATCGTGTCCTCTACCAGGTTGGGCGACCCTGCCGCGGGCAGGACTCGAGTCATGTATTGTAGAGAAAACCGCACCGGCATACGCTGTTTAACGACCTGCCGCTACTGCGCCGCCTTCGCCGGCTAGTGGCCCCTCAAGAAAGCGCTCGACCGACGGAACACGCACAGGCGCCCCTCGGCATCTGCCCTGGCGCGCGCGTCGCCTCAGCTCCGCGCATCGCTAGGGGCAGTCAAAGTCGGATGCGTCACGTTCCCCGTGTTGAGCACACCTACCGGCTCGAATAGCAGCACGGCCGTTTCCACCGCCGCGCTGGGACGATGGTCGACCCCTCGGGGCACGACGAGGCATTCGCCGGGCTCCAGCTCACGCACTCCATTCCGGAACTCGATGCGCAGATGTCCCGACAGTACCAGGAACAGCTCGTCTTCGAGCTCATGGTGATGCCAGACGAACTCTCCTTGAAGCTTGACCAGCTTCACGGCCTGACTGTTGAGCTCGCCGACGACCCGCGGCCGCCAATGCTGGGTGATCTCCGTCAGCTTGGCGGCAAGATTGACCACCTCGGGCATGTTCATAGGCCCACCTTGAATGGTCGATCGTCCGTCCCACGACTGGCACACCGCTGGACGCCACTACCTTCAACAGGCTTGACCGAGCCGGAGTACGGCGACCAGCGCAGAAAGCCGTCGCATCATGAGCAACCCTCCAGGTAGCCCAATGACTCCCGCATCGGCTAGGCAGCGCCCACTGCAAAATCGTTTGCAGGCTCGGGCCGGTCAACACCGAGGCCCCGGTCGGTCCACGACTTGGACTGCCCAACGTCCCTCGTAGCTCCAGGGATTGCCAGTAGGCTCGGCCGGCCATGACGCACATGATTTGGAGAAGGCTGATGCTCTGGCGAACCGTGTTCGCTGGACTTGCTGCCCTGGCATGCGGTCCAGCCCCGGCAATAAAGCAACCGTCCGTTGCCCCGGCCTCGCTGATCCTTCGGCGGCCCGATACAACGGCCCTGGCACGCCACCTTCCGCGGCTCCTCCGAATCAGCGACGTGCCCGGTCTCTCTATGGCGGTGGTTCAGAACGGCCGTGTCGTCTGGACCGGCGCGTTCGGGACGGTGAACGACAGCGCGAACACGCCGCTCGACGACGGAACCATTTTCGAGGCCGCCTCCCTCAGCAAGCCGGTCTTCGCATACATCATTTTACGGCTGGCCGATCGGGGGGAGTTCGATCTCGACCGCCCGCTGTTCGAGATGCTCGAGTATCCCCGCCTGGCGCACGATGACCGGTACAAGCAGATCACCGCCCGAATGGTCCTCTCCCACGGCACGGGCCTCCCCAACTGGGGTGGTGACACGCTGGCGCTCCGATTCAACCCGGGGACCGCGTACGGATACTCCGGCGAGGGGTTCGTCTTTCGTCAGAAGGTGCTCGAACGCGTCACCGGCCGCTCGCTGGACGAGCTGGTTCGGCGCGAGCTGTTTCGACCGCTCGGCATGACGCGCTCGAGCTTCGTCTGGCAGGAGCGCTTCGCCGGCGATGCCGCGTATGCCAAGGACTGGCTCTGGAACGTCGCTCCGGTCAACCGGTACGCCGAGGCCAATGCCGCGGCTTCGCTTCTCACGACGGCGGCGACTACGGGCGGTTCGTCGCGGCGGTGCTGACGGGACGCGGGCTGTCGCCCACGATGTGGAAGGCCTTTCTGACGCCGGTGCGCGCGTCGAGTCCAGGTTTGTACGTCGGACTCGGGATCAGAGTCGAGGACGGCCCGGCCGGCTGCACGTTCTACCACAGCGGCAATAACGGCCGCCGGTTCACCTCGTACATGAGCGGCGACCTGGAGAAGGGTCTGGGCCTGGTCTATTTCACAAACGCGTACAATGGCACGACGTTAGTCGAGGCACTGGCGTCACCCGTAATGGGAGACGAGGACCCGGCGCGCCATCGGGCCGCTTTCGACCGGTACGACGATCCCCGCCTGCTCGCCTTGCAGTCCGTGCAGCGGGCCGCGGTGGAGGCCGGGGCCGACGCGGCGCGTGAGCAACTCCGGGCGGTTGGCGAGAGCGGCGGTACCCGTCTGTCCTTGGATGACACCCTGGAGCTGGGCGCCTTCTTCGCCGGACGCGAGCTTGCCCGGCTCTCGATCGAAGTGCTGGAGAACACCGTAGCCGGCGCCCCGGATTCCGCGCGCGCCCATCTCGCACTCGGCAGGGCTTTGGAGTCAGCCGGCGACTTTCGGGCGGCGATCGTGTCGTACCGGCGGGCGTTGACCCTGGAAGGCGATACCGGCGATGCTCGGCGGCAGATCGAGTGGGTGCAAGACCGCCTGGCGGCGCGGGCGGAGTCCGTAGTCGTTCCCCAACGGACATTGGAGCGTTACGCAGGGCAGTACCAGGAGCGGGCGATCACAGTGCGTGGCGGCCGGCTGTACTACAGGGACGGAGCGAAGCCCGAGTCCCCGCTCGCCCCCATGGACATGGATCTATTCGAGGTCGAGGCGGATCCCACGCTCCGCATCCGTTTCGTGGCCCACGCTGCGGGGCCGGCGGCGAAGATCATCGGGATGTACAGCGACGGAACTACCGAGGTATCGGTGAGGTCGAGGTGAGATGCTTTGCGTCGCGGCCCGTCCACTGTTCGGAGAGCAAAATGAGGGTTGGGTCAGTCGGATCTTGGTAGAGGCGGATGCCTCGGCAGTCCGGTTCGGGTGCGACCACCGTCGCGATCAGCTCCGTCAGCTCTCGCACGCAATGTTCAATTGCCACCTATACCCTGAAATATGAATCCCGTAACCGCACTCACCACCAGAAACAGCTGGACGGAGCGGACGAACCCCCGCTCCTTGTTGCCGACCCGGAGGGAGTCCACGTCGCGTAATGCGACACAGACTCGACAGGTGTCGCAGTCTGGGGGCTCTGTAAACGGAACCCCACGAATCGTGGCCGGCCCCAAGGTCACGCCGTGCAGCACGCGCACATGCCCGCCGTCCCAGACCTGCACCTGAGTGCGGGCCGGCGGCGTCCGCGAGGCCACGTTCTCGAGACGACGCCACCCCGCCCCACATCCCCCGAGCACCAGGGCCAGAGGCAATAGGAGCCACAAAGCACATGAGCGAGGCACCGGGATTCTCCTCGGTGAATCGCAGCAGTTTGTCCTGAACCCGTCCCCTCAGCGTGACCTGCTCGATCCTGAATACCGGTGCGTCCGCCTGACGACTTGCGCATCAGCCGCGGGCGATCATGGCACCGCCCGCACGAACCTGCGCGTGCCGACGTCCGCACAAGCCTTCG
>JACCRH010000187.1 GCA_013813675.1 Gemmatimonadales bacterium | reverse complement strand
GGCATGGTCCCCTTCGACTTCGCTCAGGGTGACAACCGCTCCGCCGCTAAAGCGGCATCACACCACCCCACCCAGCGCCTTCAGCGCCTCGTCGCCGTAGAACAGCTTGATGTACTTCGCCTGCTGCGAGGAGAGCCGGCGCACCGCCCACGACAGGTGCACGAAGTGCGGTTCCCGCGGCGCCACCCAGGGATGCATTCCGCACTCCGCCGGGAGATGATTGCCTTTCCGGGTGTTGCAGGTGCTGCAGGCGGTCACCACGTTGGTCCACTCGTTGTCTCCGCCGCGCGAGAGCGGGATCAAATGGTCCCGGGTCAGGCACTCGCGGTGGCGCAGTGCGCCATGGCCCCGGTGGCAGTACTGGCAGCGGTAGCCGTCACGAGCGAAGAGGAATGTGTTGGTGACTTGGCGGCGGAAGCGGCGGGGGACGTGCACGAACCGGACGAGGCGGATGATCGCCGGTTTAGGCAGTGTGAGTCGTTCACTTCGAACGACGTCGCCGCTGTCCGACTCGACGATCTCCGCCTTGCCCTCGATCACGAGGCGGAGTGCGCGCCGGACCGGGACCATGGTCAACGGTTCGAAGGAGGCGTTCAACGCCAGGCACCGCACGGGGTTGCTCCGGGACAGGTAGCGGGTGGTAGACAGGCGAAGCCGTTAAATCGTAACGCTGCCTGAAATGGGCGGCAAGAGTTGCGCCCGCGGCTCGTCGGCCTCGGCTACTTCTTGACCAGGGTCTGGATACGGCTCGCCACCGCCTGCCGGAGCCGCTGGCTCCGGGTGATGACGAGCACCGTGTCGTCGCCCGCGATCGTCCCCATCACCTCCCCCCAGCCGGCCTGGTCCAGGGCCTCCGTCACCGCTCCAGCCGAGCCGCTCGCCGTCTTGAGGACCAGAAACGGCCCCACGCCGTCCACGCTCACCAGCAGCGCCGGCAGCACCTGAGCCAGGTCCGGACGGAGCGCCGCCCGGTTGGGGTGAGCGTAGTACGCGCCACCCTGGGGGTCGGCCAGCTTGGCAAGACCCAGTTCCCGGATGTCGCGCGAGAGCGTCGCCTGGGTCACGACGAATCCCTCTTCTGACAGCGCCCCCCGCAGCTCGTCCTGGCTCTCGATCCGCCGCTCTCTGACGACGCGCAGTATCGCGGCGTGGCGTTGGATCTTCACGACCGCACCGGCTCGGCTCGATACACCTCTCTACCTCCCACGAAAGTAGCGATCACATCGTCGCGGCCGGCTTGCAGTGCCCGCTCCGCCGGCGACCCGCCGGTGGAAGCGGGCCGGAGCACCACGCAGTCACCCCACTTCCCCACCTCCAGGCTTCCGATCTCACGATCGAGGCCCAGCGCCCCGGCCCCGCCGAGCGTGCACAGCTCGAGGGCGGACTCCGCGTCGATACCCGAGAGGGCTCGGGCCGCCCTGGCCTCCGCCAGGAGATCGAGCCGCGTAACGCTGAGCACCGAGTCGGTACCCAGCCCAACGCGGAGCCGATGGCTCAGGAACCGGGCAAGCGGCGCCGCTCCGTGACCGTGAGCCGCGTTGCTCAACGGACAGTGGGCGACCGCGCACCCGCGCCGCGCCAGACGCTCGACATCACCCGGCCCGGTTTGCACCAGGTGAATACAGAGCGTGCGCTCTCCCAGCACGCCGTGTCGGTCCAGCCATTCCACCGGCGAGTGCGGTTGCTCGCCGGGGAGCGGTATCGCCCGCCGGCGCCACGCCTCGGCGAAAGGACCTGTCCCGCGTTGGAGCAATTCCGACTCGGCACGCGATTCCGCCAGGTGCACCGCGAGCGGGAGTTCATCTCGCGCCGCCCACGCCGCCACCGCGGCATACAGTGGCCCGCTCACGCTATACGGCGCGTGGGGGGAGAGGCCCAGCCGGACCCGGCCGACCGCGAACCGGCCCGACGTCTCCATCCTGCCCCGAAGCCCAGCGAGCGATTCGGCCATCTGCCCCGGACCGGGGCCGAAGACCTCCTGGTACGCGATCCCCGATGCGCCGGCTTCGGCCATCGCCTGGATTACCGACCCGGTATCACCGGTATCGGCGACCGTGGTCACTCCCGCCGCATAGCAGTCGGACAGGCCGACTCGCGCGGCGGCGAGGAACTCTTCGGCGCTTCGCGACTCCTTGATCTCCCGCACCCGACCGATCCAGGAGGCGAAATCGGGCTCCGGCGCCGCGAGATCGAAGCCGGTGAGCTCGAGGTGGGTGTGAGTGTTGACCAGTCCCGGCAGCAGCATACCGCCGGCGAATTCCTCGCCGGAGACTTCCGGCGGCCGGGGAACGGCGGCATCGGGGCCCACCACCTGGACCCGGCCATCGGGCCCGAGGAGCACGGCACCACCTTCGATCGGGGGGCCGGCGATCGGAAGCACCCAGCGGGCCGCGAGGCGGCGCGCGGGCATGCTATCGCTGCGGGGCGGCTGCCGGGCTCGAGCCCCCCATCACGCCGGTGCCGCCGGGGGCGGGTGCCAGGGGGGCGCCGACCGTATCAGCCTGGGGTACTCCGATGGCTGGTGCGGTGGAGGGCGCTTCACCGTTGGGCGACGGGCCGGCGCCCCCCATGATCCCGCCGACGTTGCCGAAGGGCGAGTGGATCGGGCAGAATCCGGTCGGCTCGGTGCCGGGAATGAAGGACTCGATGTAGTGGACGTCCTTGGGGCAGAACGGCGTCGCCTTGTAGCCGGTGGTCTTGTCGATGTCCAGCGCGGAGAGCCGCGAGGGACGGGGCCAGGCCGTGGGGAGGGCCCGCCGCTCGTAGACCTCGCGCATCATGGCGGTCCACGCGGGGGCCGCGAGGACGCCGCCCTGGGCGTTCGACTTGATCTTCCGGGGCTGGTCGAAGCCGATCCACACGCCGGTGACGAGGTCCGGCGTGAAGCCGATGAACCAGACATCGAACCCGTCGTTGGTGGTGCCGGTCTTTCCCCCGGCGGGGAAGTTGATTCGCGCTCCCACGGAGCCCACGGCGGTACCGTGGCGGACCACGTCGCGCAGCGCGTCGGTCATGAGCCAGGCGTGGGCGCTGTCGAGCACGGCGACGGTGCGCACCGCCGGCTGCCAGATGATCTTCCCGCTGCGATCCTCCACCCGGAGAATCGAGTTCGGCACCGTCCGCACGCCCAGGTTGGCAAAGGTGGTGTACGCCGCGATCATCTCGAGCGGGATCACATCGGCCGAGCCGATGTGGATCGACGGCACCGCCGGCACCCGTGTGCTGATGCCGAATTTCGCGGCCTCGCTCACCACCGCCGGCTCCCCCAGCTCCATGCCCAGCTTGATCGCGATGATGTTGCGCGAGAGGTAGAGGGCCCGGCGCAGGGTCATCGGCCCATCGAACTTGAGGTCGTAGTTCTGCGGCGCCCAGGGCGGCTCATCGGGCTTGACCAGCAGGCTGAGCGAGTCGTCCACCATCACGTGCGACAACGGATAGCCGGCCTCGACCGCCGCCGAAAAAGTGATCGGCTTGAAGGTGGACCCCGGTTGCCGGAGCGCCTGGGTGGCCCGGTTGAACTTGCTGTCGCCGAAGTCGCGGCCGCCGATCATCGCGCGGATCTGGCCGGTCTTAGCCTCGATGGTGACCATCAGGCCCTGGAGGTAGGGCGTGGTTCGGCGGTCCGGCTCGTCGCCTTCGTCCGCCTTGGAGTTCTGGTATTGCTGGTAGGTCGGATGCTCGAACTTGCCGTCGGCCCCGCTCTCGATGGCCTCCAACCGAGCCTCCAGCGCGCGCTCCGCCGCCTGCTGGGTGTCGAGATCGAGGGTGGTGTAGATCCGGTACCCCGAGCGGTACAGGTCCGAGCCGAACCGCGCGTCGAGCTGCTGGCGCACGAACTCCACGAAATATTCCGCGGTGCCGCTGTAGTCGGAGCTGGACGAGAGCAGCAGCGGATAGGCCTTCCACCGCTCGGTCTCCGCCGGGGCGAGCAGCCCGTTGTCGCGCAGCAGGTTGAGCACCGTGTTGCGGCGCTGAATGCTGAGATTGGGGTTTTTCCGGGGGTTGTAGCGGGAGGGTGCCTTGGGGATCGCGGCGAGGGTGGCGGCTTCGGCGACGTTCAGGTCTCGGACCGACTTGCCGAAGTACCGCTGAGAGGCCGCTTCGACGCCGAAGGCGCGATTCCCCAGGTCGATCTGGTTGAGGTACAGCTCGAGGATCTTGTCCTTGGGATATTTATCCTCGATCTCGCGGGCCACCCGGGCCTCGCGCAGCTTCCGCCGGAGCGACTTGTCCCGCCCGCTGATGTCCTCGGTCCACACGTTCCGCGCGAGCTGCATGGTGATGGTCGAGAACCCCTCGGCGACGCGCATCTCGAACAGGTTGTTCTTGATGGCACCGAGCACCCGGTACCAGTCGACCCCCTGGTGCTGGTAGAACCGCTTGTCCTCAGTGGTGATGAACGCGGCCTTGACCACGGGCGACATCTCGCCGAGCGGGACCACGGTGCGCCGCTCCTGGCCCAGATCGGTGATGAGCCGGCCGTCGGCCGCGTACACTTTTGAGGCTTGATTGGGATCGTACGCGCCCAGCTCGGCGATGGAGGGGCAACTGTTCCCGGCGCAGGCGCGGTTCCACGCCGCCATCAAGACGGCCAGTCCGAAGGCGACCGCCGCCAGGAGAGAGACCACGAGGTTTCGACGCGCGCGGGGAGACAGCCTGACACGCGCGCCAAGCGAGTTGAGCCGGCGGGCCATGGTGGCAAGCTAGCCGGTTGCGAGGCCCGTTTCCAGCGGGTACGATACGCGCCTATGACCGATCTGCTCGCTACGCTCACCGACCGCGGCTTGGTGCAGGACGCGACCCCGGGGTTGGCCGAACGGCTGTCGAAGGGCACCGTCTCGGCCTATGTCGGGTTCGATCCGACGGCGGACTCGCTCCACGTCGGAAGCCTGGTGCCGGTGATGGGATTGGCCTGGCTCCAGCGGCTGGGGCACACGCCGATCGTGCTGGTGGGCGGGGGCACCGGCATGGTGGGAGATCCCAGCGGGAAGCGAGAGGAGCGGCCGGTCCTGAGCCTGGAGCAGATCGACCGGAACGCCAAGGGACTGGCGCGCCAGCTCACCCGCTTCCTCTCGTTCGAGGGCGCCAACGCCGCCCGGATGCGGAACAACGCCGACTGGCTCCGGGGCATCCAGCTCATGGACTTCTTCCGCGACACCGGGAAGCACTTCACCCTCAGTTACATGCTGCAGAAGGAGTCGGTGCGGAGCCGGATGGAGGTGGGGATCACCTACACCGAGTTCAGCTACATGCTGGTGCAGGCGTACGACTTCTGGCACCTGTGGCGGTCGGAGCGCTGCGAGCTTCAGATGGGCGGCAGCGACCAGTGGGGGAACATCACCGCGGGCATCGAGCTGGTCGGGCGGCGGGAGAACCGGCAGGTGCACGGCCTGGTGTTTCCCCTCAT
>JACCRH010000175.1 GCA_013813675.1 Gemmatimonadales bacterium | reverse complement strand
CCTCGGCGGCGCCGACCCGGAACCCCTTGAGCCCCGCCGCCTCGATGAGCTGACCCGCGGTCCGCGGTCCTGCATCACGCTTCCAGCTCGGCCCCGAGGGGTTCTTGAAGACGCTGCCGCAGCAGGGTTGGTTGAACGGGGTGCCGCCCTGCCGCCACTCAAACATCTCGGTGATCTCCTCGTCGAGCCGATGCTGCTCTTCCCGGCGAAGTCGGACTGCCGTCTCCACAACCACCCGGCCATCCAATCCGCTCCTCCGGTAAGTGAACGGAACTTCCGATCGAGGCAGCACCGAGTCGCCCCCGGTCTCGTCCACGACCGTGACCGACTCCACCACCTCGGACCAGTCTCCCCCGTGGCAGCCGGCGTTCATGAAGACCCCGCCCCCGACCGAGCCCGGCACACCGACGAAGATGTGAAGGCCGGCGAATCCGGCGGCGGCCGTGCGGCGCGCCGCGAGCGGCGCCGGCAGCCCGGCCCCCACGATCCAGCGATCGCCCTCCGCCTCCAGCCGGTCGAGGCCCTTTCCCACCCGGACGACCAGGGCGTCGAGCCCTTCGTCGGGGAGCAGAATGTTCGACCCCAGCCCGAGCGCGAACCAGGGCACGCCCGCCTCGTGCGCCATCCGCACCGCCGTGGCGAGGTCTTCGGCGGACGACGGCAGGACCACCGTCGCCGGGCCGCCGATACGGTAGGTGGAATATCGGGCCAGCGGCTCCGATTCCCGCACCTCGCCTCGGATCCCGGCCCGCACGCCGGCGGCGAACCAGGGATCGCGAGCGCTCAACCGGTCCATTCGGGGGACATTTCCCGGGCCAGCACGTGCCACTCCTGAAGCGACCGCACCTCGCCGGCGCGGCTCCTGAGCGCGATGATCGCGTCGCACGCCGCCGAGGCGGCGGAGAGGGTGGTCGTGTACGGCACCCGATGCTGGAGGGCGGCGCGGCGAATCGCGTAGTCGTCCTGCTGGGTGAGCTTGCCAAGGGGCGTGTTGATCAGCAACTGGATCCGGTCCGACACCAACAGGTCGATGGCATTGGGACGGCCCTCGTGGACCTTGAGCACCCGCTCGGCGGGAATGCCACGGTGGCGAAGGTAGCGGGCCGTGCCCTCGGTCGCGAAGAGCCGGAAACCGAGCCCATGAAAACGCCGGGCGATCGGCACCAGATTGGCCTTGTCGTGGTCGTTGACGGTAAGGAAGACCCCGCCCTCGAGGGGCAGCGCGCCGTCGGCGGAGATCTGCGCCTTGGCAAACGCCATCCCGAACGAGTCGGCGATACCCATCACCTCGCCGGTGGAGCGCATCTCGGGGCCGAGCACGAGGTCCACCCCGGCGAGCTTGTTGAAGGGAAAGACCGCCTCCTTTACCGCGACGTAGGGCTGGATCACGTCGTCCTGGAGGCCGAGCTCGTCGAGAGTTTTCCCGGCCATCACCGCCGCGGCGAGGCTCGCGAGCGGAACCCCGGTGGTCTTGGAGACGAAGGGCACGGTGCGAGAGCCGCGGGGATTCACCTCGAGCACGTACACCACGCCGTTCTTGATGGCGTACTGCACGTTCAGCAGTCCGACGACACCCAGCCGCTCGGCGAAGGCCCTGGTGTACCGGCGCATCTCGTCCACCTGCGACTCGGTGATGAGGTAGGGTGGAAGGACGCAGGCCGAATCGCCGGAGTGGATGCCGGCATCCTCGATGTGCTGCATCACGCCGCCGATGACACAGCGGGTGCCGTCGGAGATGGCGTCCACGTCGGCCTCGAACGCGTCCTCCAGGAAGCTGTCGATCAGCACCGGGTGCTCCGGCGCGACCCGCGCCGCCCGGGCGAAGTAGCTTCGGAGCGACACATCGTCGTAGACGATCTCCATGGCGCGTCCGCCCAGCACGTAGGACGGGCGCACCAGCACCGGATACCCTACCCGCCGGGCCACCGCGAGCGCCGCCTCGACCGAATGCGCCATACCGCTGGGCGGCTGCGCCACGCCGAGCTCCCGGGTCAACGCCTCGAAGCGGCCCCGGTCCTCCGCCAGGTCGATCGCCTCCGGGGAGGTGCCGAGAATGCGGACGCCCTCCCTTTCAAGCGCCCGGGCCAGCCGCAGCGGGGTCTGGCCCCCGAGCTGTACCACCACGCCGAACGGCTTCTCCACGTGGACGATCTCGAGCACGTCTTCCAGGGTGAGCGGCTCGAAGTACAGGGCATCGGAGATGTCGAAATCGGTGGAGACCGTCTCCGGATTCGAGTTCACCATCACGGTCCGGAAGCCCATCTCGCGGAACGCCATTGCCGCGCGGACACAGAGATAGTCGAACTCGACGCCCTGACCGATCCGGTTGGGCCCGCTGCCCAGGATCACCACCGTGCGGTCGCCCGAGGCGTGGGCCTCGTTCTCCTCGTCGTACGAGGAGTAGAGGTACGGCGTGGCGGAGGGGAACTCACCCGCGCAGGTATCCACCACCTTGTAGGCCGGCCGCACGCCGAGCCGATGGCGCAGCGCGCGGATCCGGTCCTCGGAGATGCCCCGGAGATCACCGAGCTGCCGGTCGGAGAAGCCGAAGCGCTTCATCTTGCGGAGCAGCTCAGGCGAGTCGCCGCCGGGAGCCCACTCCTTCTCCGCCTCCACCAGCTCCGCCATCTGGTGGAGAAACCACGGATCGATACCGCTGCGCTCCGCGATGGCGTCCACCGGTGCGCCGAGGACGAGGGCGCGCTTCACCTGGAAGATCCGCTCCG
>JACCRH010000132.1 GCA_013813675.1 Gemmatimonadales bacterium | reverse complement strand
CCGCCCGCAACTCAGCGCGGAGATCAGCGATTTCCTGGCGCAGCGTCGCTCGCAGCTCGGCCAGACGCTGCTCCAGCTTCGCGTCGAACCGGGCGAAGTTGAGCTCGTTCAGCTCGCGGAGATCGGTTCGATACGTCAGGTCCACGGCGTTGAACCAGTCGACCAGCTCATTGGCGAAATCCTCACACTTGTGCAGACGCCGCGACAGTCCATTCGGCGCCCTCGAGGTGCTCGAGTCTCCGCTATGTAACCTTTTCAGACTTTCCCACGATCAGGTCGATACTCAGTCCCGAGCTCGAACCCGAGAAGAACGAATCAATGTCGTTGATATTCTCGTACGAGAGAAATCGGACCTTTGCGTCCAACTCAAGCCGCCGAAAGGCTGGGCGCCGCAGTTGCTCTCTTAGTCGATTCTTCCTACTTGCCGGTGCCACGATGAACATCGGATATAGCGTGTTCGGTGCGAGAATGTTCAGATCCGCGAACCTGAGCAACCCAGAATAGATCGCCGTTGAATTCTCAATCTCGTACGCCGCACCAATGCGGAACTCCTGTTTCCAGACCACATCGATGTTCTCGACATAGGAGTGTGGGAGGTCGATCCCACTCGTGAACTCCGGATCAAATGAGCTGAACTCATACGCTCTCTGCAACTTGGCTTGATCTGCCACTGGCACCCATACGCGTTCGCCAGCTTTCAGACCCAGCATGGCAAGCTTCCATT
The DNA here is from genome assembly GCA_013813675.1 of Gemmatimonadales bacterium. Taxonomy (GTDB): domain Bacteria; phylum Gemmatimonadota; class Gemmatimonadetes; order Gemmatimonadales; family GWC2-71-9; genus CAVVWJ01. The sequence continues at coordinate 4,291 of JACCRH010000132.1, read as the reverse complement.
GCATCTTGACGTGATCGGAGACCAGGTCGGTACGAAAGACTTCCTCAACATCCTCTGCCTGGATCTCCACGAGGCCTTCAGCGTCAGCCCTTGCCCCCAAGGCCATGGCGGGATCAGGTGTTCGCTGAACCACGGACTCGCCCCTTTGCATTCGCACCAGGACGGAATAGAGGTCATCATACTTTGCGTAGAAGTTCTCCAACTTATCCGCGGCGATCGATGCAAAGCCCCTGAGCCGATATGATGGTTCGTACCCTACGACTCGGCAGAACTCGGAGAACGGAAGATCGAGCTCACGAGTATTGGCGATAAAGTAGATCAGCTCCCAAGTGGTGTCAGTTTCTCCCCGCAGAGGCTTCCAAAGCTCACGTGAAAGCGAGAGGCTTTCAATCTTGGCGGCAATTTTGCCGATCAGTCTGACGGACGATCCTTCGACAATCAGAACATCGTCCCCTTCCTGCATACGCTCGTAACTGCCGCGATTACGCGGGCCTGCCTCGGAGCCCCAGACCGCGATCGAATTCCCTCCAAAAACTGACATCAGCCTGGCTCTCAAGTCAGGCGATATGAACTTGGATAGGCGACGAAGGTCAACCTTTCGCTTGATGGTATCCTCATAGTGAATCATCGCCTGAGCATTTCCAGGAGGCATGTACAATAGGAAGGCGTTGTGCATGACTTGGCTTGGGTATCCCTTGGCCAAAGGCTCAGTCTACTCAGAAATGGCCGAGGCCTCGAACTCTCAAGGCCGGACGAACCATCCAGGTAAACGTTGCCTCCAAGATGCCCGCGTGCCAAGTGGTCGGACAACCCGGAACCACACGAGCTGCTGCCTTGGTGCCTGAGGCGACACTCTCCACGCCAGTGGTCACTCCTGACCCGCGGCGTGTTGCTGCCGGAGCGGGCCGGCCTCACAAGTACTGCCGGGGGCGCGACGGACAAGCGTGAACTCTAGTGCAGGGTCACGCTCAGGCCGAGCTGACCCACGTTGGCGTCGGCGTTCGAGGTCCGGGCGGCGAAGCCGCTCCAGAACGGCGTCAGGCTGACGTTGTCACCCACGCGGATGTCGTAGCCGAGACCCAACAGGGCTCCCCCACCCGTCTCCGTGTCGCTCCCGAAGCCGTCGATCTCGGCGGGGATGGTCCCCAGGCCGAACCCGCCGAGGAGGAAGAAGCCGCCGGTGGCCGAGGGGTAGAACCGGATCATGGCGACGACGGTGCCGACGGTCAGGGTCACACCGCCTTCGTCCTTGGTCCAGCCGGTGGTGGCACCGCCGAGCAGCACCTTCTGACTCACGCTCCCGCCGAGCTGGATGCCGCCGCTGAGGCCGCCGGTGCGGGAGCCGCAGTCCTCGCAGCCGAGGCTGCCGTAGCCGAGGCCGCCGCTGAACCAGAAGCCTTGGCGGGCGCTTCGGGGCGACGGCGGGGTGGGCTGGAGAACCTGGGCGGCGTTCGAGGCCGGGACGGGCGTAGGGGGGGCTTCCTGCAGGCGGAGGCGGTCGTCCTCCAGCCGCGGACCACCGTCGCAGCCGGGGCCACGGAGGTAGCCGTCCTGCTGGACGGCCGACTCGGCGCCGTAGTAGAGCCGATCGGGCCGGGCGACCGTGCGGGCGACCCGGCAATCCACCGGGTAGTAGAGCTTGAGCGTCCGGTCGGCGATCCAGTTGGTGCCGGCGGGGGCGTCCTCGAAGCCGGGCTGTTGGGCGGCGAGGGACGCGGGCGCAAGGGCGAGGAAGTGGGCCAGGATCAGCGGACGGAGCGAGCGCATGGGCGGCCTTCCGGTGGGAGCGGTGGATGTCGGGGGACATCGCAAGCTCGACCGGTGGTGTGACAACAGGGCGCGGCGCGCGAGAAGGACGAAAAGGGGCTCGCCCCGCGGGCGGTTGCCGTCACATGCAATGGTTACCATGACGCTCATGATCCGGTTCACATGGGACGACCTGTCCGTGCTTCCTCACGCCGCTCGCGAGACGCTACGCGATTGCTGCGGGAGCGCCATGGGACAGATGGACGTCCTGGTCCTCGAGACTTCCTTGCGGTTTCTCCTCACGCGACTGAGAAGAGTTGGCGGGAGCTGGGAGATCGTGAGCGATTCCGTGGAGTGGGTCGGCGAGGCCGACACGAGCGACGCAGAGTCGGTGACGGAGCTGACGGCGGTCGATCCGAGTTTCCTCCTGGCCGTCGGCCGAGGAGGACAGGAGGTGGTCGAGCACGCATCCGGTGTCTTCCGCCTCAGGGTCAGTGACCACACCGTATTTGCGCTGGCTTTCACCACGGGGCTGAGGGATGGCCGCCATTCTCGCCGTTTCGTGGCATTGGCCGGACAACCTCGGGAGACCCTAGCCGGCATTTATCGTGACATTTGCGCTGCCGGAGCGAAGCGAAGGATGACGATCTGGGGTGCCGCCGGAGTGCCGCGCAGGCTGAGGGTACAGGAGGTACCGGAAGAGGACGTTCTCCTAGCCCCCGAGCTCAAGAGCGATCTGTTGGCCTGGCTAGACAGGTTCTGGACCCTGCGCGACCTGGCGGCCGCCCACCACCTGCCGGCCAGGCGCGGCCTCCTTCTGGTAGGGCTTCCGGGGACCGGAAAGACGACGCTTCTCCGGCATCTCCTAACACGCTACCAGCACGCGGATGTGCACGTCTTCATCCCGACCAGCCCAGCATCCGCAGGCCGCGAACCGGCCTTCGAGACCATGATCAGTATAGCGCAAGGAGCCGGCCGTGACGTCATCGTGATCCTGGAGGACATCGACCGGCTGGCCGAGTCAGGAGCCATCACTGCGGCAGGCTTGTTGAATCACCTGGACGGTCTACTTACCATCGACGTCCCCGCCCTCTGGATTGCGACCTCGAACGATCCGACGACCTTGGACCGCAGCCTGCTGGAGCGGCCGGGCCGGTTCGACCGCACTGTCGTGCTGTCGCTGCCGGAGGAGGCGCAGCGCGCGGCCATGTTGCGGAAGTACTCGCGTCTGACCCTGGATGAGACTCTCCTCGTGCGCGCGATTGCGTTGAGCGAGGGCCTCACCGGGGCGCACCTGCGCGAAGCGTGCACGTCGGCCACGCTGCGGGCGCTCGACTTGGGGTCGCAGTACGGCTGCGTGCTACTAACCGAGCTCGAGCGCGTGAGGCGGGAGCGGGATCAAGCCCGCGAGATGCACCGGCTGCTGCAGCAACAGCAACGCGCTGGTTTTGCGAGCCAGCCGTAGTCCTGAGAAAATCAGGCCGGTTACATCGCCTGCCAAGCCTGCGCAACGCCCTGGGTCAACTTCTGCTCCTGCTTGCCTTGCGGATGCGGTGCTACCACCACTTGAATGGATCTACCGCCCCGCTCGAGCCGCCCGGCGGCCTCGAGGCCATCGATCCTGGTATCGGAGGACTTCCACCCGCCAAGACGCTCGAGAAACGGCCGAGCCCAGTCATAGCCCGTCAGGAACAGCACCCGCCGTGGCTGGAGGCGATCCAGATCCTCACCGAGAGAGTCGATGCACGACTGTTCCTGAACTCTGCACAACGGATCGGAGGGATTGCCGCCTCCATGCGGTGAGACACGGTAGAGGTTGGTATAGGCCAGATGTGAGGCCCAGGTGGAATCCGCCGGCGCGATCCCGAGCTGCTCCGTGACGGCCTTCGCCACCCGCCAGAACGCAGAGCCGGCAGTGTTGTAGTCGGCCCCCGTTGACCAGGATTCGGTCACCCAGGTCATCGGGCACTTGCGATCCCCGGCGACGGCTTCCGGCAGACTCCGAACGATGCGAGACCGGTGCTCGGGGCTCATCGCTTCCTCTGCAGGCCAGGCGTCGCCCCACCCGTTCGCGGCTCTCCCGACAACCAGCAGATCATTCTTCCACTCACTTCCGACCAGGGTGTCGAAAGCAGTGAGTGGGGTATCCTTGAATTCACCTTTTGCCTTGCCAACGGCAGCGAGAACGGCATCCAGCATGGATAATCATCCCGTAAGGAGGGGGGTAGAAGGCCGATTCCTCAAGTGCTCCGCAAGGGAGCGAGTAGGACACCGGTCGCCCTCGACCCGTTGGCTCCTGGTGTCAGCGCACCCGCGGCCGCCGTCCTGCTTGACCGCTAACTCATGGCCGTCGAAGGGGCGGCCCTGACGTCATGGGTGCAAGCCGGCGATCCACCGGCAGCGGTGGATGTCGTGGGACATCGCAAGCTGGACCGGTGGTGTGACAATGATGGGAGGCCGGAAGAATTTTCCGCTTGTCTGGTTCGTTGGGCGCGACCGTCCACTTTCGTGAACACTTTCTCTTTGCGAACAGGCTGACGATGAC